>JAFTIE010000268.1 GCA_017457065.1 Lentisphaeria bacterium | reverse complement strand
GAACAAAAAAATGCCTTATTATGCTTGCGAAGAAAGCGCTTCATGCCCCAACGGGGCGCTTCATATTTTCCGCAGGAAAATGCTTCATACGGCGGAGCCGTGCTTCATTCGATCAGCGTTCACGCTGATCGAACTATTGGTCGTCATTGCAATCATCGCCATCCTTGCCGCCATGCTGCTGCCCGCTCTGCAGCAGGCACGGAACCGGGGCAAAAGCATCTCCTGCGCCGCCAATCTGAAACAGTTCGGCTCCGGCGTGACCAGCTATACCGACAGCAACCGGGATTTCTACTGTTTTTCCTACATCGAATATTACACTGCCGCCCAGACCCGCCTCACCTGGTACATGATGCTGGCGCCCTACATGGGTATCGGTCCCATTCAGGGACAATTTCTCAAGTGGCAGCTTCAAAGTGAAACGCCGTGGTACAATCCACTCTTTGTCTGCCCCATGACCAATGTGACAGACAATGTTTACGAAGGAGGCTGGTGGAGTTCCTATCAGGCAAATGCCACCTACAGTGAAGCTCAGGGCTCCGGAGTACGCCGTTCCTTTTTCGGTTCTCCCAGCCTTGCCATGAGCGGCAAGGCGACCCGGGTGCGCCGTCCCTCACAGATCCTGGGAATTTCCGACGGCGGATTGAAAAAGGGTGACGGCAGAACGGCGGTCTATATGTGCGTTTCATGGATGAGCGCAGCAGAAAAGATCTCCAGATCCAACAAAGCCATGTTCCCCTCACGGCACGGAAAAGACACTGACAATATCCTTTTCCTTGACGGACATGTTGCCGCCAACAACTGGGAGTTCCCCATTAAGCGCAAAGGGCCTCTTTTCGGTCAGGACGCTTTTCTCTGAAGGCTTTTATTATGCGCAACTGGAAAGAACTTCTTCTGGTGCTCTGCACCGGTATCGCCCTTTTTCTCACTGTGGGCGCCCTGGATCCTCTGGAACACAAAAAGGCATATTGTGCCGCCAATCTGAAAAAGCTCTACATATACGCAGATCAATACCAGAGCGATCACGGCGCCCTGCCCCCTGTGACGATCCCCATGAAACCTTTGTGGAAATTCTGGTCAACGCTTCTGCGTGAATACTCCAAAAACAGCTACGATTTCATCTGTCCGGCGGATCCCCGTGCCGCCTTCATGTTTGAGAAGATCCGCAGTCCCCTCTACCATCCTCAGCAGTTCCGGGGCTCCTGCTACGGCATGAACTGGTTTCTCACCGACAAGTCGGCAAAAAGGAAGAAGACCACAGCAAAACTGGAAAATCTTTCCCGCCCCGGGGAGACTGTTTTTCTGGGGGACTCCAAAGGACCCTACATGCTGCCCCCACGGTTCTGGACTTATGAAAAGGCGTTCCGCCACGAAGATGAAACGGCAAACTTCATCTACGCTGACGGACATGTGAAACTGCAGAAACAAACCGATTTCGGCAAATTTGAAAAAGGAAAATTTATAACCGATTTTACAAAATGGCATTGGAACTGATAAAATGAAAAAAACACTTTTTTTACTGGCATTGACAGGAGCACTCATTTTGAGCGCAGCAGCTCCCGGAACACTTCGTTTCAAAGGGAACAAAGGGGACTTTGAACTTGAAAGCCGCAGCACAAAAACCAAAGGTTCTCTTCTTCTCCGGGAAAAGGACAAAAAAGATCCTCTCCCCCTGAAATTTACGGTCACAGGCACATCCATAAGGGGCACAGCTGAAGGTATCGTCTGGAACATCGTCCTCAAAAAAAGGCACAATCTCTGGGAGCTTGAAGGGGAGATCATCAACAACTCCGGCAGGCAGCGCTTACTTGAGCCAGTGATCTATCTTGTTGTTCCCAGGGAAAAAACAAGCCGTTTCTGGGGCGGATTCGATGTGCAGAAGGCTGAAGAGAAAACAATCCGGCGTTTGGGGTTCAAAGGCAGAACCTCCAAACACCTGAGCGGCGGACTTTCCCAGCCCTTCCCCACGGCTTCACTCATCAATAAGAAACATGCTTTCATACTGGGTCAGCGGCAGTGGGAGTGCACCTCATATAACGGCGCAAGTTACACCCCTTCCGGCAACGCAGCCCATCTTCACTTTTCCCAGCGCATCGTTGCCGAAAAGGGAGAAAAGGTCCCGGTGCGTTTCGTCTGCGGCGTTGTTCCGGTGCGTTTCGGCGCTGAAGAAAATGTGGTGCAGGCGTTTTACGACGGATTCCCCGAAAACTGGCGTCCCGCTGTTTCAAAGCGGAATCCCTACATCAAAGGGACCCACAGCCAGTACAGTGCCTGGGCGCACAAGCCCAAACTGGAGTATGAACGGCGTAAATTTTCCACCATTGACTGGGCGTATACCCCCTACAAACGCTCCGGCGACTGCTACGGCAGGGCTGAGTTCTGGGAGTACAAGCCTCTGGTGCGTCCCTTTGCCATCCGCTTCGGACAGCTTGCCGCCGGGATCAACTTCGACTACCGCAAACTGAGCTGTGATGAGTTCCACAAGCGCCGTCAGGATATTTTCAAGCGTTTCGGCAGAAAGTTCGGGTACTCCTTCTATGTCTGCGCCGGATGGTGCGAACTCGCCCTTGCCAACAAACACTACAAAGACTCTCTCACAGAAGACAAAAGCGTCCCTCTGATCTTAGGTCCCTGGAGCACCTCTCACGACCGTGAACGGCGGGTATTCCCCTTCGGCAACAGCTACGGCAGAGCTTTCATGAAAGACCTTGCCGATGTGGCAAAGGAACTGGATCTGCCCGGATTCGCCATTGATTGCGGCACTCCCGGCGTCAACCACTATGGCGCCGCCGCAAAGAATCCGGCGGTCAAAGGGCGTTCATGGGACGAAAAGGGCATTTTTATCGACGAACTCTGCGCCATCAATCAGGTCATTGACTACATCCACGCCCTGCGCCCTGCGGATCCTCTGTACGCCTGGAAAAACGGCGGCGGCAAAGCGGATATGCTCATGATCGAAACCGACCTTTTCAGTATGACCTTCCAGTCGTGGATGCCTCTTACCCGCTACAACATCGGGCAGCGTCCGGCGGTGCTCCATGTCCGCAACGGGTGGAACTATTACAACACCATCCCCCAGTGGCGCTCCCTGAAACTCAATGAAATGCTGGTGCAGCTGAAAAAACTGGGGGATCACATGACCTTTTCTGACTTTGAATACGGTATGACCAACAGCTACTACGGCTACGGCGGCAACCATCAGAGCCAGTATGCGCTTCCGGAACTGCTGGAGTGCATTGAACTTGGCTGGCACGCCCTGATCCCGGTGGAAACCAGAGGTCTGGGCGCCGACAGGATGCTTTACAAAGCCCGCTACGGCAGAGGCAAGGACACCATCCTTTTCTTCGGCAACCCCTACGAGGAGCCCATTAAAATCGACTTTACCGTTGACAACTCCGGTCTTGCGGGGAAACATCTGGTCTTTCTCCCCAAGATGCGCGACCGTGCCGCCTTGCAGAATACCCTCGTGAAACGGGACAGTTCTTTCACCTTTGCTCTGCCCTCCCGTCTGCCTGCCCTCTTTGAAGCGGTGGCGGAGTTCAGCGCCCTGCCTCATTCCGGAAAACTGAATATCAAGGCAAGTGCCGTCAAAGATATCCATTTTATGACCTTTACCCTTGAACTGGATAACGCCAAAGCCTTCAAAAGCGCCGTCACCCCCCGGGAGAACAACGGTTTCGTCTCTCAACTCAAGATCAACGGCAAAAAGGTCAAAGGCGGTGTGGTGCAGACGATCCCGCCCCGTGCCAAAGTGCAGATAGAGTACCGTTCAAAGATCTTCCGGGATCCGGCGCAGACCTTTGTCAAGTTCCCCTACCTGAGCGTCAAGGGATTCCCCATTATGCGGATCGTCCTCCCCGATGACCCCAATGAAGCAGAAAAATTTGCCGCCGAAAGGATACTGGATTACTTCAAGTTCGCAGGCGAAAAAAAGATCACCGGCAGATCTTCCGTGGGATTCAGCAAAAAGTCCGATCTCAAGAGCTACGACCGTTACTTTGAGATCAGCTGCGGCAGAGGTAAAAACGGCGTTTTCCGCAAGGGCAGAGGAATCCAGCTCCACGGCAGTGATCCTCTGACACTGCGTGAAAACACCGATGCACTGCTCCGGGTCATGGACAGACGGTTCCCCTGGTTCATGAACTTTGTCATGCACAGCAGCATGTCAAGAGATGTGATCGGGCACTTCAAACTGGGTGATGTGGGATTGCCGTGGAAGCCCTGTTTTGAAAGCGAAAAGATGCAGGTGAAAAAATGAAGCACCTTCTCCTTCTTGCTTTTCTCATCACAGGATCTTTCTCTGCCGCCTACGAAAGAAACAAGGTCACATACTCCACCTACCGTACTGTGCACACGGGAAACGGACTTCTTTCCCTCACCTTCGCTCCGGACCAGCTGGGGCGTCTGGCAGTGCTGAGACTGAAGAAAAACGGTATGGAACTGACTGACACCTTCAAACTGCAGCAGTACACCGAAACGCCTCTTTTTTCTCTGAGTACCGACAATTTTCAGGGTATCCGTGAACTTTTCTGGCGGAAAAACCTTGCCGGTGTCTCCCCTATGAAAATCAAAAGCAAAAGTGCTGACACCATCACCTTTGAAACAAAAAGTTACGGGGGCTCCAATCTTGGACTGCTCCGCCGGGTCCGGCTTGAAAAAGCAGCTTTCATCGTCAACTTTGAAAGCGTTTTCACCAACAACGGCAAGGGAAAAGAAAAGTTTGCAGTATGGCTCAATCTGCAGGGTGCTCCCCCGGCGAAACCGGTGATCCCTGTTCCCGGCAGGGGGACTGTTCCACTGCGGGGCATGCAGAACCTTTACCATCGCCCTTTCATCTTCACAGGCGCTGGCGGCAACTCCAATCTTCCCTGTGCCGAAGAGTGGGCGGGATTCCGTCTTCCCGGCAGAAAAACCGTCTGGATCATGGAGTCAAAAGGCATTAAAAACGGGGGATTCTTTTACTCATGGGGCAATCAGGATCACCGGACGCCCATCAGGACCGTGGAACCGGTTTTTCCGGAACTCGAAGTTGCCCCCGGTCAGAAAAGTGCTCCTGTGCGTTACAGGCTTCTGGTCTTTCCCGGATTGGAAAATATCAACGCTCTGGCGGGCAATACCGCTCTGGAACTCCGGCGCAAAGATCCTCAGGAGATCGAAATGCTCTTCTGCCATGCTTCAGACCTTCCCAACGCCCTCCGGAGTGTGGTGACGCTCCGGGACAAAAAGGGCAGAGAGATCTGCAAAGAATCCTTTCTCATCCCCCCCGGCAAAGCAGGGAGCGTTTTTCTGCGCAAAGGCAAATGCTCCGGCAAAGCTGCCGCAGGGACTTTGCACTTTGGGGATGTCACCACCAATATCTACTTTGAAAAATGAGAGTAAAAAATGGAACAGATATTCCCCCCCGTTTTGGACTATGCTTTTTTAAGTTCTCCTGACTCCCCTGAAACTTACATCATCAGCCGCAACGGCGCAGTCAGACATTGGCAGGAGGGGGTGGGAACCGGTCTGCTGGTACAGCGGCGGAAACAGCCGCTGCCCGAACTCTTCCGCATTGCCGACGCCGCCTCTCTGCCGTGGCGCTGGCGCAAAGGATATCTGCCCATACTGGAAATCGGGGAAAACACCCTTTACGCCCGGGGCGATGAACTCCGGGTCAGGACGCTTCAGTGGTGCCGCCGTTTTCCCTCAGGAGAGGCACTGGAGTCAGCAGAGTTTGACAAGGGGGCAAAAGCCCTTGAAGAGTACTGGGATCACTGGCTCAGCTCCGGAAGAGTACTGCCCCCCATGGGCGAAAAGCTTGACGCCGCATGGCGCATGTCACTGATCCACTCCCGGTGTGCTTTTTCAGGACGCCACCCCAAGTACGGGGTGGAAAAGTACGGGGAATTCCGTGCCGACGGATTCCCCCCCACCATCATCGCCATCTGCAATACCTTTCTTGAGTTTGAACACACCGCCGAAGCAAGGGAACTTTTCTCCTACTATTTGAAACGCTTTATCAGGAGCAACGGCACCATCGACTACTACGGCAGCTCCTTTGCCGAATACGGGATGCTGCTGAAAACAGCGGCGGCGCTCTGTGCTCCTGAAGGGGGGGGAGGGTATTTCGACAGTATAAAAGAGTTTCTGACTCTGCTTTGCCGCTATATATATAATGTGATGAATCCATGGATCGCAGAACCGGGGAGTTACTACTATCTGCCCTGCGGCTCCCCCGAAGCCGACCGCCGGAAAGACAAGGGGGAGTATTTCCACAACGCCGCCTGGCTCTGGCGGGGAATGTCCGAAGTTGAAAAACAGTGCGGATCCCTGATGGAAAAAGAAGAACGCTGGGAGCTGCGCCACGCCGCAGAAACTTTGAAGCGCCGCCTTGACCGGGCATGGAACGACCGCCGCGCCGCCCTCAAGGGATTTCCTCCTTACGCCATCCATCAGGAAAAACCTTTTGAAGATACGGCAGAGTCAGTGGAAACCGCTTATGCCAACTACCGGTACTATCCTGAAATGCTCAGCTCGGGAGCCTTTGACAAAGATTCCATGGCAGCCATGGTCAAGGTCCGGGAAAACTGCAAAGGGGAGATCGCCGGGATGACAAGATTCTACTGGCACGACTACCCCGAAGAGCTCACCGACCACTGGACGGTCGCCTCCTACGCTCAGGGTTTGCTGGAGCTCAGGGATAAAAAAAGGTACATGGCACTTCTGGAAGCCCATTTGTGTTCCTACATTTCCCCCGACCTCTTTTACGCCTACGAATCCGTCACCGTCAAAGGGGATCCCCGACTTGCCTACAGCGACTGGTGCATCCCCGCCCAGCTGGCGCTGCCCCGTATGCTTATGTGGAGTTTCAACTACACTCCTTACGATGGGGAAACGCTGAACTGGGGCGGACCTGCCCAAAGTTGCATTGAAGGCTTTCAAAAATGCAAGTCCTGAAAATTTGTAAAAAAGTGTAAAAATCTTCCTTTTTTATACTGTTGACTTGACAAATCGAATTGGCGGTGTATATTATACAGATAGATAAAAAAAGAGCTATTGCAATAAAACTTTTTCAAACGGGGTGAAAATTGAGCCGGAGCAAGATACCTAATTCGCCTTCAATCAGGCGGATGCCGAGCTATTTGCATAAGCTGATGCTTATGCACCAGAATGGCGAGAAACATGCCTCCACCACCCGTTTGGCTGAATATATCAACCTTGACACCATTATCGTCCGCAAGGATTTTGAATTGACCGGTATTTCCGGACAGCCCGGCGTGGGCTACAAGACCGATGAACTTATTGAAGGGATCCGCCGCTATCTCAACTGGGACCGTACCTGCCGTGCCTGTCTGGTGGGCGCAGGTTCTCTGGGCAGCGCCCTCATCGGTCATGAAGAGTTTGCAGAGTACGGACTTGAGATCTCCCATGTTTTCGACTCCAACCCTGACCGGATCGACTCCATCATCCACGGGCACCGGGTGACAGATGTCCGCAGAATGAAAGAAACTCTGCAGACAAATCCTCCTGATATGGGGATCATCTGCGTTCCTTCCAACTGTGCGCAAATGGTTACTGATGAACTTATTTCATGCGGCGTCAAGGCCTTCTGGAACTTTGCAAACGTCTGTCTGCGGGTCCCTCAGGATGTGATCGTCCAGCGTGAAGTCATCGCCGGAGGTTTCGCCATGCTCTCAGTGAAAATGGCAAAACGGGACTCCCGGCAGGAAGGGTTTATGGATGAATGATCTTTTTCAAAGCTGAGAAAAAGATCATTCACTTGTTTTGAAAATTGAAGAAGTGGTTATTCCGCACTGTTCCAAGGGGGGCTGCCCCGTAAAACAGTACGGTTCGGTGGACGCTTACCGGTACGAAAAACTCTCTTTCGTTCAGGTTTGCGTCAAATAAAGCCGCCCTTTGAGGCGGGAAATAAAAAAATAAAAGGTTAAAAAAAATGTGTTGCAACAAATTGTCGGAGGGAGCAGCTGCCAAATTCGCAGAACTCGATGCTTTCATCGACGGTCTGGGAATTGACCGCAACGATGAACGCCGCCGCGGACGGCTGATCCAGGTTTTGCACCGCGCTCAGGATATCTTCGGATATCTTCCCCGCGAAGTCCAGATCCACGTCGCAAAGAAACTTTTCCTCTCTGAGGCTCAGGTTTCCGGTGTGGTCAGCTTCTACAACTACTTCACCACCGAGCCCAAAGGCAAATACTGCATCGATGTCTGCATGGGAACTGCCTGCTATGTGAAGGGCTCCGAAACTGTTCTGCGTGAACTTGAGCGTGTGCTCGGCATCAAAGCCGATACCAACCCCACTCCTGACGGTCTGTTTTCCGTTAACGCTCTCCGCTGCGTCGGTGCCTGCGGTCTGGCTCCTGTCATGATGGTCAACGGCAAAGTCTACGGTAAAGTCACCCCCGCCAAAGCGGTGGAAATCGTCAACGAATACAAGAAGCAGGGATAAGCTATGGAAAAGATCACATCTCAGGAAACTCTGATCAGTGCTTTCAATGCAGCCAAGAACAAACTCGCTCTGCGCTGCACCGCTGCTCATGACATCAAATCCGCCAAGAAGGAACTCCTCTGCTGCGGCGGTACCGGCTGCCACGCTTCTGAATCTCAGCAGCTCATGGCAAATCTGACCCAGTACATCAAAGAAAACGGTCTTGAGAACGATGTGAAAGTCGTCCAGACCGGCTGCTTCGGTTTCTGCGCCCAGGGTCCCATCGTCAAAGTCATGCCTGACAACGTTTTCTACGTTCAGGTCACTCCCGATGATGCCAAAGAGATCGTGGAAAAACACATCGTCGGCAAGGAACTGGTGGAGCGTCTGCTCTTTGTGGAACCCCTGCTGAAACAGCGGGTCCAGGACTACGCCAAGATGTCTTTCTACGCCAAGCAGGAGCGTATCTCTCTGCGTAACTGCGGTCTCCTCGATCCCGAATGCATCGAAGAATACATCGCCAACGAAGGTTATCAGGCTCTTGCCAAATGTCTCTTCAAGATGAAGACCGACGAAGTGGTCCAGGAAGTCCTGAACTCCGGTATCTGCGGACGCGGCGGTGCCGGATTCCCCACCGGTATGAAATGGAAGATCGCCGCCGGCATCAAGGCTGAAGAAAAATACATCGTCTGTAACGCTGACGAAGGCGACCCCGGAGCCTTCATGGACCGCTCCATCATGGAAGGCGACCCCCACTCCATCATCGAAGCCATGGCCATCGGTGCCTACGCCATCGGTGCCCAGAAGGGTCTTGTTTACATCCGTGCCGAATATCCCCTGGCTGTCAACCGTCTGCGCAAAGCCATCGAACAGGCCCGCGCATGCGGACTTCTGGGCGACAACATCATGGGAACCACCTTCAGCTTCGACATTGAGATCAAGCTGGGTGCCGGTGCTTTCGTCTGCGGTGAAGAAACTGCTCTGATCCACTCCATGGAAGGTCAGCGCGGCGAACCCACCACCAAACCTCCGTTCCCTGCCAATATCGGCGGCGGTTACTGGGGCTGCTCCACCAACGTGAACAACGTTGAAACATACGCCACCATCCCTGTCATCATCCTCAAGGGTGCCACCTGGTACAGCAAGATCGGAAACTGGCAGGCTGAGTGGGACGAAAACGGCAACTGGAAACGCACCATCAGCGGCAACAGCGGAACCAAGGTCTTCGCTCTCGCCGGACAGATCAACAACGTGGGTCTGGTGGAAGTCCCCATGGGAACCACCCTGCGTGAGATCATCTACGAGATCGGCGGCGGTATTTCCGGCGGTCGTGAGTTCAAGGCTGTGCAGACCGGCGGTCCCTCCGGCGGCTGTATCACCAAAGAGAACCTTGACACCCCCATCGACTACGGCAACCTTTCCAAGATCGGTTCCATGATGGGTTCCGGCGGTATGATCGTGCTCTCTGACAAAGACTGTATGCCTGCTATGGCAAAGTTCTATCTGGACTTCACCAAAGACGAATCCTGCGGAAAGTGCACCCCCTGCCGTATCGGTACCCGCCGTATGCTGGAAATGCTTGAGAAGATCTGCGACGGCAACGGAACTCTGGAAATGCTTGACGAACTGGAATCCCTCGCCAAGACCATCACCGACACCGCCCTCTGCGGCCTCGGTCAGACCGCTCCCAACCCCATCCTGAGCACCCTGCGTTACTTCCGTGACGAGTATGTCGCTCACGTTGTTGACAAGAAGTGCCCCGCAGGTACCTGTCCCAAGCTGTACACCCTTACCATCACCGAAGATTGTATCGGATGTACCAAGTGCAAACGCAACTGCCCCGTGGACGCCATCAAGGGTGAAATCAAACAGCTTCACGTCATTGACACTGCCAAGTGTATCAAGTGCGGTGCCTGTATTGGCGGATGCCCCAAGAAAGCAATTGTCAAAAAGTGAGTGCAACAATGAATACTGTCAATCTTACCATCAATGGGAAACAGGTCACTGTACCTGCCGGTTCCACCATTCTGGATGCCGCCCGTCAGCTCAATATCAAGATCCCCACACTTTGCCACTGGGACAAACTCGGCTGCGGCGTTTCCAACAAGCCTGCCAGCTGCCGTATCTGCGTGGTCGAAGTTGAACGCCGCCGCAATCTGGCTCCCGCCTGCGCCACTCCTGTTATGGAAGGCATGGTGGTCCACACCAACAGCCAGCGTGCTCTCAATGCCCGCCGCACCGTCCTTGAGCTCATGCTCAGCGACCACCCCCAGAAGTGTCTGACCTGCGCCAAGAACCAGGACTGCGAACTGCGTATGCTCGCTGCCGAGTTCGGCATTGAAGAGGTCGCCTTCTCCGGCGCCAAGAACCGTTTTGAGCCTGACACCTCCAGCGAAGCCATCATGCGCGACCTTTCCAAGTGCGTCATGTGCCGCCGCTGCGAAACCGTCTGCAACAAGGTTCAGACCGTCAGCGCCCTGACCGGTTACGGCCGCGGATTTTCCGCCAAGGTCGGCACCGCCAGCATGATCCCCCTCGCCGATACCAACTGTACCTTCTGCGGACAGTGCGTCAATGTCTGCCCCGTGGGTGCCATCACCGGTATCAGCTATGTGAAAAAAGTCTGGGCTGCCATCAACGACCCCACCAAGACTGTTATCGTTCAGACCGCTCCCGCCGTCCGCGTGGCTGTGGGGCAGGAATTCGGATTTGAACCCGGCGTGCCTGTCACCGGCAAGCTGGTCGCCGGACTCCGTGCTCTGGGCTTTGACAAGGTTTTTGACACCAACTTCTCCGCTGACCTCACCATCATGGAAGAGGGCACTGAGATCGTTGAGCGTGTCAAGAGCGGCAAGAATCTGCCCATCCTGACCAGCTGCTGCCCCGGCTGGATCAACTTCATTGAGCACAACTATCCTGATCTGCTCCACATTCCTTCCAGCTGCAAATCTCCCCAGCAGATGTTCGGCGCCATCGCCAAGAGCTACTATGCTGAGAAGATCGGCGTGAAGCCCGCTGACCTGGTGGTTGTGTCCATCATGCCCTGCCAGGCAAAGAAATACGAAGCTGCCCGTCCTGAATTCAGCAAGGACGGTGTCCGTGATGTTGACTATGTTGTCACCACCCGCGAACTCTGCAAGATGTTCCGCGAAGCCGGTGTCAACCTTGCCAATCTGGATGACGATCAGTATGACAGCCCCCTGGGTCAGTCCTCCGGCGCCGCTGACATCTTCGGCGTTACCGGCGGTGTGCTCGAAGCTGCCTGCCGTTCCGTCTACTACATGCTCAACGGCAAGAATCTGGAAGGCGATGCCATCAACTTCCGCGCTGTCCGCGGACTTGACGGCATCAAGGAAGCCACTGTGCAGATCGCTCCCGGAAAATCCATCAACGTTGCCGTCTGCTCCGGTCTGGGCAACGCCCGCAAGGTGCTGGATATGGTCCGTCAGGATCCCAACCGCTTCCAGGCTATCGAAATCATGGCTTGCCCCGGCGGCTGTATCAACGGCGGCGGACAGCCCTTCCTCCACGGCGATACTGCGCTCCTTGAAAAGCGCATGAAAGGTATTTACACCGAGGATGAGAAAAAGACTTTGCGTCTTTCTCACGAGAACAGTGACATCAAAGCTCTCTACGCTGAATTCCTGGGCGAGCCCGGCAGCGAGAAGGCACATCACCTGCTCCACACTCACTATCACTCCAAGTAATCTCTTACTTGAGCTGAAAGTTAAAAACGCACTCCTTCAAAGGGGTGCGTTTTTTTTGTTTTTTTTCCAAAAAGGGCTTGAATATTGGATTTGCGGCGGTATATTATAAGCAGAAGTTCAAAAGTGAAAATACAGATATTCAAATATGAACAACACGATACCTGCTGTCGATAAGACTATACAGCTCCTTGAAATGCTTTCAGGAGGGGCGCACACTCAAAGTGAGTTGAGCCGCACATTGGAGATTTCCATGAGCAGCTGTTACCGTATACTGCAGACACTTCTGGTACACAACTGGGTGGAAAAAAACGATTCCGGTGTTTACACCTTGTCCACCGGGGTGCTGCCTTTGCTCAAATTTTTTGACCGTGATCTGGAACTTCTTAAAAAAGCCAGATCCAAGGTGGATGAGATCTGCCTCAAACACCATATCGCCTGTAAAATCTCTCTGCGCCGGGGCAATGAACAAGTGACCGATCACCGTGCCGAACCGGCAGGACCTGTGGCGCTGACGGGACACTCCGGCTCCACCTTTCCCCTTATTGAAGGCTCTGTGGGAGCGGCGCTTCTGGGGGATGACTCCGACGAACAGATCGCCGAGGCCGTCAGGAACTGCCATGCCCCCATCCCCGAAAAGAAAGATCCCGGACTCCTTGCCGCTGCCATTGCCGAAGTGCGCCGGAAAGGGTGCGTTCTCAACTTGCGCAAAAACCGCTGGAACATCGCCGCTTTTTCCATTCCCTTGCGGGACACTTCCGGGAAGATCTTTGCCGCTTTGACCCTTATCGGGAACGCTTGCGACTTTGAAGGCGGCCAAAGAGAGAAGTGGGAGCAGATCCTTAAAAAAGCGGCTTCTGAATGTGGAACGATCCAATTTTAACTTTAACTTATAAGAGGACACATGAAAATCGACCCTGCCAACTTGAAAATCACCGATATGCGCTTTGCCGATATCGACGGCGCTCCCAAACGGTGTTCGCTGCTCAAACTTTACACCAATCAGGGGATCGTCGGTTACGGCGAGCTCCGTGATGCTTCAAGCCGTACCTACGCCGCCATGCTCAAAAGCCGGATCATCGGCGAAAATCCCTGCAACGTGGAAAAAATTTTCCGCCGCATCAAACAGTTCGGCGGACACTCCCGGCAGGCTGGCGGCGTTTGCGCCATTGAAGTTGCCTGCTGGGATATTGCGGGCAAGGCGTGGGGCGTTCCCGTCTGGCAGTTGTTGGGAGGCAAGTTCCGTGACCGTATCCGCTGCTACTGCGACACCGACTCACAGGGCGGCGGCAGGGATATGGGACAAGCTCTCAAAGAGCGTATGGAAAAGGGGTTTACGTTCCTCAAGATGGATCTGGGGATCGAACTCCTGATGAACGTCCCCGGCGCCTTGAGCGCTCCTCTGGGATTCCTTGAGACCATGAAAGAGTACAAACAGGTCTTCAAAACCCCTCACGGCTCCATCAATCCTTCCGCCATGCGGGGAGCGGCATACGATCTTTTCAACACAGCTCACCCCTTCACCGGGATCCACCTGACGGAAAAAGGGCTGGACTATCTGGAAAACTACATGGCTGAATGCCGTGCCGCTGTGGGGTACGAAGTCCCTATCGCCATCGACCATCTGGGACACATCCCCCTTGAAGACTGTATCAAACTTGCCCGCCGTCTTGAAAAGTTCAATCTGGCGTGGATGGAAGATGCCGTTCCGTGGCAGATGACTCAGAGCTGGGTGCAGCTCCACAATGCGACCAGCGTCCCCCTTGGAACGGGGGAAGACATCTATTTGAAAGAGGGCTTCAAACCCCTTCTGGAATCAGGTGCTCTGGCTGTGATCCATCCCGATGTGCTCACCGCAGGGGGCATTATGGAAACTAAAAAGATCGGTGATCTGGCTGAAGAGTACGGCGTTCAGATGAATCTGCACATGGCGGAAACCCCCGTCGGCTGTCTGGCGGCGGTCCATGTGGCGGCGGCAACACGGAACTTTATGAGCCTTGAGCTCCACAGTGTGGACATCCCCTGGTGGGGCGAACTGGTGAAACCTGTTTTGAAATGCGAAAAGGGCTTCATCACCGTCCCCGATGCCCCCGGATTAGGTATCGAAGAGCTCAACGAAGAGCTCATTGCCGCCAAAGCTCATCCTGAATTTCCCGACCCCTGGAGCGACACTTCAGAGTGGGATAAAGAGTGGTCCAACGACCGTCAATGGTCATGATTTGAAAAGGAGCAACCAACAATGACCCAGTACACCAAACCCAATCTTTCTCAGGCAGAGATCGACGCTGTCATCTCTCCTGCATACCGCCGGCTGTGGAACGAAGAGGAACAAGCCCGGATCGACGCCGATATTGAAAAAAACAGAAAAGCCGATGGCGTCTTTCAGCTGCCTTCATCTGCCGCAGGCAGAACAGTCAAGGCTGAACAGATCTCTCACGATTTTATTTTCGGTGCCCACATCTTCAACTACGATCAGCTGGGGACCGACGAAAGAAACCGCCGTTACAAAGAACTTTACGGAACGCTTTTCAACTCCGCCACCATCTCCTTCTACTGGAAACAGCTGGAACTGGAGGAAGGACGCCCCCGGTTCCGTGCTGAATACCGGGACACGCCTGAGTTCTGGAACAACTGCGCCGAGCCCTGGAAACAGCCCCACTGGCGGCGCCCTGCCACAGATCCTGTGGTGGAGTTCTGTCTTTCCAAAGGGATCCGGCTCCACGGACACCCCCTTGTCTGGAACAACAACACCTGGCAGGTCCCCGACTGGCTCATAAATAAGATCCCCTTTGACTATCTCCTCAAAGCCGATCTGGAACGCAACCCCGCCAACGGAAGACTCAAAACAGGGGGTATCGCTGCCCCTTTCAAGGATATGACTCCCGAAGAGATCGCTGAAGCCATTCCTGAATTCACCACTGCGGTGAATGTCCTTATCGCCAAAAGGATCATGGAGATCGCCATACGCTACGGTGACAAAGTCCACAGCTGGGATGTGGTCAACGAAAGCGCCGGAGACTTCCGGGACGGTCACATGATCCCCGGATCAAAGATCTGCAAAAGCAACGCCGGTCCCATGCCGGGGGATTACACCTACCGCAGCTTCAAGATCGCCGAAAGCGTTTTCCCCGAAAAGGTCAAGCTCAACATCAACGACTACAATCTGTCTGAACACTATCTCAACCAGATCAACGATCTGCGGCGCCGGGGATGCAAGATCGACATTGCGGGCGCTCAAATGCACCTTTTTGATCCTCAGAGCTGTCAGGATATCGCCGACGGCAAATCCAACGCCCGCTGCCCTGAGGAGGTCCGTGAGACCATGGCGCGCATCGGCAAAACGGGGTTGCCGCTCCACCTGTCAGAAATCACCATCACTGCCCCCGGCGGCGACCGCAAAGGGGAGATCATTCAGGCGGAAATTTCCCGCAACCTGTACCGTCTCTGGTTCAGTCTGGAGCCCATGATGGGCATTACCTGGTGGAACGTGGTGGATAACTGCGGCGCTCCGGGAGAGCCTTCTGTTTCCGGTATCTTCACCAGAGAGATGGAACCCAAACTGGTCTATTTCGCCCTTGACGAACTTATCAACAAAGAGTGGCGCACCAATGTGGAACTCAAAGCCGACAGTGCCGGTCAGGTGGGGTTCCGCGGATTCCGGGGTGACTACAAATTCACCTGGGAGAACGCCGACGGCAAAGTTGAATCCATGACAGCACATTTGAGCTAAGAAGGTGAAAATGAACGAACTTGCCAAAAATTACAGCCGTTTTCTTCTTGCTCCCGACGAAGAAACTGATTTCAAGATCAAGTACGGTACCGAAATGTACCGCAAGGGCTTCTGCCGTCTGGGGCTGGTGGCTCCTGACGGAACTCTTGTTCAGAAAGCTCAGGTCCGTGTCAAACTGAAAAAGCACGCCTTCCGTTTCGGCTGCAACGCTTTCATGCTGGATCAATTCCCCGAAAAGGAACAAAATGAGAAGTACGAAGAGGTTTTCGCCTCTCTTTTCAACGAAGCTGTGATCCCCTTTTACTGGAGCGACCTTGAACCCGAAGACGGAAAATGCCGCTATGAAGCCGGTTCCACCCCTATCTACCGCCGTCCGCCTCCGGATCAGGTCCTTGCCTTCTGCCGCAGAAACAACATCACCCCCAAAGGCCATCCCCTCTGCTGGCACAGCTACATCCCCGGATGGACCCCAAATGATCCGGAGCAGTTCATGCGCCGTCTGCAGCGCCGTCTGCGGGAGCTCTCAGCACGGTACGGCGACGAGATCTTTCTGTGGGATTGCGTCAACGAAGCACAGGCGCACCAGCCTCTGCTCCACCAGCGCCTGAGCCACGACTATGTGGAACGGGTCTTCCACATGGCAGATACTCTCTTCCCTGCGGCACGGCTCATCTACAACGACAACAACCACTGGTGGGATTATCTGGGAGATTACTCACCTGTCTATCTGCTGGTCCAGCGGCTTCTTGACAAAGGGTGCCGGGTGGGGGGCTTGGGACTGCAGTATCACATGATGGCAAAGTATATGGGTGCTCCCTCTGACAAGTTTATGAACCCCCGGCTCATCTACGGCGTTCTGGATCAGTATGCCCGTCTGCAGATCCCTGTCAACTTCTCTGAAGTCAGCGTCATCAGCCGCCGGGATCTTGGCAACGGCGATCTCTTTCAGGAGCTTGTCACAGAAAGACTCTACCGTATCTGGTTCAGCCACCCCGCAGTGGAAGGAGTCACCTGGTGGAATCTGGTGGACGGCACCGCCGCCTACGCCCCCATGGGGAGCGAAGAAGGAGAAAACAGTCTCCGTGCCGGATTGGTCAACTACGACTTTTCTGAAAAGCCTGCTTTCAAAGTCCTCAAGCGCCTTATCAAAGAGGAGTGGCAGACCGATACCACCTTTGATTATGTCTTGTACGAAAAGAATATGTTCCACGGCTTCTACGGCGATTACACAGTCGAAGTCAAAACTGACGCAGGAGTTTTCACAGGGGAATTCCACTTCCCCAAATCCCCTGCAGAAGATATCCCTGTCAGACTCAAATAACATTACGGAGGAACGTTCTTATGTCTTCACTTGCAAGTCAAAAGTCAGGGGGAATAAAACTTGGAATGTTTCTTCCCCCTGTGCCTGACCGCCGCTGGCATCTTGCGGCTCAGGCTGGTGTGACCTGCGCTGTTTGCAAGTTTGACCGGCAATATGATGTCACAGATCTGGATTCCTTTGCTTCTGCACAAAAAAGTTTTGCAGATGCCGGATTTCAATTGACCGCACTGGAAGGAGATCAGTTTGACATGTCACGGATCAAACTCGGTTTGCCGGGGCGGGATGAGGATATAGATAAATATCGCTGTATGCTTGAAAACATGGGAAAACTGGGTATCGGCATACTTTGTTATAATTTCATGGCTGGAGTAGGCTGGTTCCGTTCTCAGACCGCCGTCCCCTACCGGGGAGGAGCGTTGACCAGCTGCTGGTCAAGAAAGGATATTCCTGAGGAATCCTTGAAGTTCTCTCATGAAAAGCTCTGGGAAAATTATTCTTATTTTCTGAAGGCGGTCATTCCGGTCGCCGAAAAATCAGGTGTGGTGATGTGTCTGCATCCGGATGATCCCCCGGTACATGAGCTGAAAGGCTTCCCCCGTATCATCACATCGGCTGCAGCTTACAGGCGGATGTTTGCCATCGCCGACAGTCCCGCTGCCGGAGTCACCTTTTGTGCGGCAACATTCCGAGCCATGGGTGAAGATGATATGGCGTTGATCCGGGAGTGGAAAGATAAGATCCATTTTGTCCACTTGCGTGACAATCAACCTTTGGCAGACGGCTTTATGGAAACATTCCACGATAACGGTCCCACAGATATGGCGGCACGGATCAAGCTGCTGTGTGATCTGGATATGGATATTCTTCTGCGTCCGGATCATGCACCGACTATGTACGGCGAAGACAATGACCAGCCGGGCTATGCCGCTCTGGGAAGGATTTTTGCCATAGGATACCTCAAGGGGATCTTACACGCCATCAATGGGAAAAAATAAAAGTAGGATTTGAGCCCCCAAAAAAGAGAAAAGGAAAAAAAGAAAATGTTCAAAGGTGTCACATTAGGATATTATGCCCCAAATGGTTATTTTTCTTCTCAGGAAGCCAGAACGGAGATCGACCGTATTGCAGAGCTGGGCATTCCGTGGATCTGTCTGGTCTGTACCGTTATGCAGGATGCCTACTACAGCACCCGCATGTACCGGGATTTCAAGAATACTCCCGCTGATGATGAATTGATGGAGATCATCGGCTATATCCACGCCAAAAATATCAAGGTGATGTTCCGCCCCATGCTGGAGTGCCACGACGGGACCCAGCGTGCAAACATCGTTCTGCCTCAGGGAGAGATCCAGCCGGGAATGGCATTTACCTACCGGGATCAGTGGTTTGAGAATTACGCTCACCTGACCAGACATTATGCACGGATCGCAGAAAAATGCGGCTGTGAAGCCTACTGTTTTGACAGCGAACTCAATAATTTGATCAGCTTCTCAACGCGTTGGGTCAGGATCGTGGAACTTGCCAGATCTCTTTACTCCGGACATTTGACTTCATGCTTCATCAAAACAGAAAATTTCATACAACTGTTGGACGATAAAGATTTCTGGTTTTACGCCCTCGATTCAGTCGGTACAAGTTTCTATACCCCTGCCACCCCGGACGGTAAAGGGACCGTGGAAAGCATGGTTGAATTTATGAGACCGCAGGCTGAAAAGATGAAACTCTTTTCCGACAAATACGGCAAATGCTTTTACTCCGGCGAATGTGGATGCTGCTCCGTGGAAAATGCCACCAAATTGCCCTATTATTGGAAAAACGGTAAATATTATGACGGTCAGCAGCAGGCCGATTACATGGCAGCTGTGATCCGGCTGTTTGAAGATCATCCCTGGTGGGGCGGCATGTTCTGGTGGAAATGGGATCAGCAGATCGTAAGACCTGAATACCTCGACGATCCCGCCGGGGACAAGGGATTTACCATTTACGGAAAACCCGCCGCTGAAATCATGCGCCAATGGTGCAGGAAATAATTATAAAATAAAAAGAGGCAATTTCAAAACTCCTCAAAATTGTCAAAGCGCCCTCGCTTCGATCTGATAAAGGGAGCGTTTTCGGGTGTTACCTTGCAGGTAGCACCCTCAAACTACCCTTTACAGCTCTTTGCGAATGACATCTTTGCCATTTTTTGAATGACTTTTGAAATTACCTCAAGACTCTGTTCCCGACAGAGACCGGTAAAAAGTTTGAGGAGAAAGAACATCATTTTACCTGCCCGTTAAGGGAATAGAGTCAAAAACAAAAGGAGAAAAAAACATGCCTTCACTTAAAGATATGCGCGGCAAAGCCAAAGAAGCCGGATTGATGAAACTTGACAAACTCATCGCTTCGCGTCAGCGGATCCCCGACTGCACCTTCCCCATCCCTGTCAAAGAACTGTGCGAAAGGTACGAAAAACTTTACACCGGATGTGTCAACGACTGCTTGAGAGAACTTTGTCTGCTCAACCAGAATCTCCCCAGCTCCATCATGCCTCTGCGGGATGAAATGACCCTCTGCGGCGAAGCCTTCACGGTCAAAAGCGCTCCCAATGTGATGATCGAAGGGGAAATGACATTCCGGGCTCAGATGCTGGATGAATTCAAGCCCGAAGGTGTGGTGGTGTGGGACACCTCAGAGGATACTGAAGCCTCTCTCTGGGGCGGAGTCATGACCGCCACCGCCAAAAGCAAGGGCATCCGGGGTGCGGTCATCGCCGGAGGCATCCGGGACACAAAACAGATCCTTGAACAGGATTTTCCTGTTTTCTACAAATACCGCACCAGCAACGGTTCTCTGGGACGCTGCATGATAACCCACTATCAGGTCCCCATACGGGTGGGCAAAGTCACCGTGCGCCCCGGAGATATCATTTTCGGAGATATCGACGGCGTTTTGTGCATTCCCCGTGAGATCGCCTACGATGTGCTGCTCCGTGCTGAAGGGGTGGAGCGGAACGAAATCGACATTTTCAGCTGGGTCCATCAGGGAGACACCATCTCTGAGATCATTGAAAAAGGCGGTTACTTCTGATGAAAGGTCTCAAGGGAAAAGTTGCCTTTGTCACCGGCTCCAGCCGGGGCATCGGCAGAGCGGCGGCTCTGGAGCTTGCCAGAGCCGGAAGTTCCGTTATCTTTCACGGCACAGCCCCTTCCGCCGCTCTTGACAGTGCTGCGGCAGAAGCGGGGAGCGACAGTTTGAAACTTACCGCCGACTTCAGCGATCTGCAGGCGGTGGAACTTTTGGCGGAGAAGCTCATCAAAGAACAAATGGTGCCGGAGATCCTCGTTCTCAACGCCTCGGTGCAGAGCTATACGGGGCTTGGGAACTTTGATGCCGCAGAGTATCTGCGGATGTTCAACACCAATGTGGAAAGCTCCTGCATACTGCTCCACCGCCTTCTGCCTGAAATGCGTAAAAAGATGTGGGGCAGAGTGATCTTTGTGGGCAGTGTCAACGGCACAAAGCCCGCGTCAAGACTTGCCCTTTACGGCTCCACCAAAGCCGCTCTCATGAACATCGCTCAGACAGCCGCCGTTGAAAACGCTCCTTTCAATATCACCGTCAACACCATACTGCCGGGAGTCATTGAAACCGACCGCAACGCCAAAGCCCTGAGTGATCCTGAATTCGCCGCCATGCTGAAAGAAAAGGTCCCTATGCACCGCTTCGGAACAGCTCAGGAGTGCGGCGAACTCATCGCATTTCTCGCCTCTGAGAGCGCCTCATACATCACAGGTGCAGAGATCCCCATCGCCGGAGGTCTGCAACTGTAAAAAAGGTTGAGGGAGTTGGGGCGGGGAAAAGCCCTCTTTATACAGTAGAGCCAATTTCAAAACTCCTCAAAATTGTCAAAGCGCCCTCGCTTCGATCTGTTAAAGGGAGCGTTTTCGGCTGTTACCTTACAGGTAGCACCCTCAAACTACCCTTTACAGCTCTTTGCGAATGGCATCTTTGCCATTTTTTGAATGACTTTTGAAATTACCTCAGTAAAATGACAATATACAGTAAAATGACAATTAAAAAGCAGGAGCATGTTTACTTATGAGCCGGAGCGACTTTATCCCGGTGCCTTTCAAAAGGGCAGAAGAAAAACACAAGAAAGCCAACCGGATCTATCAGGGGATCCCCAGTATCACCGTTACGCCGGGGGGCAGGCTCTTTGCCGTCTGGTACGGGGGCGGCGAAGGGGAAGGACCTGACAACTTTATTATGATCGCCCTTTCAGATGATCACGGAGAAACCTGGAGTCAGGAGGAATGGGTGGTGGATCCGCCCCAGGAAAATATCCGTGCTTTTGATTCGGCTCTTTTTACAGCCCCTGACGGAACACTCCACTGCTTCTGGGCTCAATGCACTTCCTGCGGATTGGAAAACATCTTTGACGGACGCAACGGCGTGTGGCACTCAAGATGTGATAACCCTGAAGATGCTCCTGAAAATTTCCGCTGGACTCCTTCAGAGCGGATATGCGACGGCGTTATGATGAACCGTCCTGTCGTCCTTACGGGCGGGGAATGGGCGCTGCCCGTCTCTTTGTGGCATACGCAGAAAGGAACTGAACCTGTGAGAGAGGCGGAAACCATGGTCTATGTCTCCTGTGACAACGGCAGAAGTTTCCAATACCGGGGCGGTGTTGAAGTTCCTCCGGAATTTGCCACCTACGACGAACACTCTGTTTATGAACTTTCCGACGGCAGACTGGGTATGCTGATCCGCAAAAGGCGGGGCGGGTACTACGAAAGTTTTTCTCCGGACCGGGGCAGAAGCTGGACTCCTGCGGCGCTCTCCCCCCTTCCGGGAGCCAACTCCCGGGGGTATCTGGGGAAACTTGCCTCAGGAAAACTCCTTGCCGTCGTCAACGACGGGAACAGCCGCCGCAACCTGACCGCATTTCTTTCTGACGATGACGGCAAAACATGGTCCCGAAAGTTGCGCCTTGACTTGCGGGATCAGGTCAGCTACCCCGATGCGGTTCAGGACTCCCGGGGAGTTATCTATGTGATCTACGACCATGACCGCTACGGATGCGGCGATATATTGTGCTCCTGCTTTACTGAAGCTGACATAGAAGCCGGAGCCCTTCTTTCTCAGGAAAGTTTTGCCGCCCGGAACGTCTCAGGACTTTTTATTACCCGTAAAGAACTGCAAAAGGGCATTTGATCCGGCGTCGCCTTGCGCCTGTGCCGTGACAACTGCTGCCGCCTGTTCCACAACAGCCGGAAACGTTTCTTTCCGGAATCAGAGCCTTTCGGAAAATGGTACAAAGCAGGCTTATGATGTCGGCAAAAGAGAAAGAAAAACATGATTTTCGTTGAAAACTGTGAAAAAGTGTGCTACATTACATCATCTGTACAACAACAAACTTTCAGGAGTCTCCCAAGATGATGGATGCTGCCCAATGGATCGCTCCCGCCGGGGCGGAAGAGATGGAACCCTGCTACTTCAGGGCTGAAAAGAGGATCGATCTTGAAGAAATCCCTTCTTCAGTTATACTGCAGATCGCCTGTGACAGCTACTATCACCTGGAGATCAACGGGATCACAGTCGGCAGAGGGCCTGCCCGGGGAACGCCCTTCAAATGTTTTTACGATGAGTATGAAACCGCCTCTTTCTGGCGCAAAGGCAGCAATCAGATTTCTGTACTCTGCTGTTGTATGAACTATCCGGCTCAGGCATCCATGCCCGTAACACCTGCGCTCCGTCTGGCGGCAGGGGATTTTCTTATGACCGACACGTCATGGCAGATGAGTCTTTGTGACCGGGAGTGGCGTGCAGGTGGTCCCCTTTACTGTGCACAGACCGGATATGCAGAGCTCCGGGACCTCAACTTTGAATTTGAAAGAAGGTACGTTGATTGCGTACTCCTTGACAGTGCCAATGCACTTTGGGGCAAGGAACTGCTCAAGCGTGACATCCCGCTGCCCCGGGAAACAGCTTTTTCCGCCGTCGATGTGCCTATTGCCGCTTTTGTGCCCCCCTGCGATTTGACACGAAGTGATTTTGCCCGGATCTCCACAGCAGAGGAACACTTCCCCCTGCCTGAAGGAACTGCGGGGGAACTTTACACCCTTGCTCTGGGGGGCATCCACAATGTAACGCTCCCCGTTCCCCCTGAAGGCGGCGGCATCACCTTTGTGGCAGATTTCGGCAAAGAGATCTCCGGATTTGTGGAAATAGAGTTGACCGCAGACTCAGGTGTCGTGGCAGATATCGCCTATGAAGAAGAACTTTACAAAGGCGACCGTCTCCGTGCCGATCACACCCATACCAACCCCACCTACCAGTTTGCCGACCGTTTCATACTGCGTTCCGGGCGCCAGAAGATCGGCAGTGTCCTTATGGAGCGGGGATACCGTATGGTCCAGCTGACACTGCGTAACGTGACGCTCCCGGTAACGCTCCACGCCATTACCGCCATCGACCGGCGCTATCCCTTTGCTAAAAGGGGCAGCTTCTTTTGCGGAGACTATCAGCTCAACCGTCTCTGGGAGGTCGCCGCTGAAACTCTTTCTGCCTGCACCACCGATATTTTTACCGATTGTCCCTGGCGTGAAAGACTTTTTTACAGCAACGACTTTCTCATTGAAAACCGCACCTGTCTGAAGATCTTCGGAGACCCCCGCATCAACAGACGGGCATTCCGGATGATCTTTTCCTCCGACCGCAGCGACGGACTTTTTACCAGCAGCTGTCCTTCATCGGCTCCGGCAGTGCTTGAAAAGGGCAAGACCGATTTCCATGTGATCCTGCCCGGAGATCTGATGCTTGTCACGGCTCTGCGTGAATATTACATGCACACAGCCGATCTTGAACTTGTCAGAGAGTGTCTGCCCCCCCTGCGGAAGATGATGGAGCGTTTTGCTTCATGGCTGGATGAGTCAAACATACTCCGTCCCCCTGTGGAGTATTGGAACTTCTTTGACTGGTCCTTTGAACTCAACGGCATGACCTTTTCCGGAAAACGCACCTCTTTGTTGAACTTTCTTTTTGTCATTGCTTCAAGGCATTTTGATTTTCTTGCCCGCAGTGCCGGGGAAGAAAGATTTCTTGGCGAAGAGAAGATCTCCGCCGTGCTCAAAAGCACCATTGAGACCTTTTACGATCCCGAAAAGAAATTCTTTCTCAACTCCCTTGAAGATCCCGCAGCTTCCATGGAGCTTCTCACCGCTCTCGGCGTGGCAAGGGAAGATCTCTGCGTTACGCCAAGCAGCCGCCTGACTCATGCCATGGGGATCCTCGCCGGTGTTGAAAAAGAGCTTTGCGCTTCATTATTTGATGAAAAACTTCTTGCTCCTGAACTCTACTACGGCATATTCCTTCTTGATGCCATGGCGCAAGGGGACGCCCATCAGGGGGCTCTGGATTATATCCGGAAACACTGGGGTGCCATGCTTGACAGCGGTACCCCTACACTCTGGGAAAACGGCGTCCACAAAAAGGGCAAGGCGGGCTTTGGAGGCTCCGCCAGTCTGTGTCACGGATTCAGTACAGCTCCTGCAGCATATCTGCAGACGGCAGTTTTGGGCATCGCCCCCCTTGAACCGGGATTTACCCGTTTTCTCTTTGCTCCCCGGCTCCCGGAATTGAAATTCGCTCAGGGGCATGTCCCCACCCCCCACGGTGCCATCCGCTGTTTCTGGGAGTGTGTCAACGGCACCATGAACGCTCAAATCACCGTCCCCGAAAAGTGCACCGCCGAAACTCCGGCAGGTATTTTCGGTGCCGGAACGCACAAATTGAATTGGAAACTTTCTTAACTTTGGAGATTGGTTTTATGGATAAAGAAAAAATTTTCACACCTGATCCGGCACGGCCTTTAATGATCTTGCGTTTGCGTTCAGGGCACGAAAAACCGGCGGTGTGGGAAAGACTTTTTCCGCAGCTTGTCAAAAATAAAGCATGTTGCGACGAGGTGTGGTTTTCAACCGGCGTCGGTGTTCCCCATTTGGAAGACCATCAGAAACGCTCCGCATTTATGGCAAAGTGTGCCGGAGATCTGCGTTCTCAAGGGATCATCCCCAGTTTGCAGATACAGGCGACTCTGGGGCACAGCGACGACATCACCGCCGCCGCCGGAGCCGACGGCAAGAGCTGGGGCAGTTACGTAGGCGTCAACGGCGAAAAGTGCAAATACATCAACTGCCCCCGTCAGCAGGGATTTCTCGACTACTTCAGGGATCTTTGCCGTATCTACGCCCAGTGGCACCCCGGATCCGTCTGGATCGACGACGATCTGCGGCTCCACAACCACAGACCCGCCGCGGAGCCTTGCGGCTGTTACTGTCCCCACTGCCTTGAAATTTTCGGACGCGAAGAGGGGCGCACCTTCACCCGTGAAGAGCTCATCGCAGCTTACAAAGAGGACCCCCAACTTTACAAACGCTGGGAAAATTTCGGCGAGCGGAGTTTGAGTCAGGTGGCGCAAATCATCGTCAAAACCTTTCTTGAAGTTTCACCTGAGACCCGCTTCGGTTTACAGCACTGTATGCACCACATGCGTCTGCCTGTTATCGAAGCTCTGAAAAAACACTCCAACGCCCGGGTGGGCTCCCGTCCCGGCGGCGGTGCTTACAGCGACCATCAGCCCTACGCCATTATTGAAAAGGCGGCACTCTGTTCCATGCAGATCCGTGACCAGCAGGGGTATGAAACTCTGAGCCAGATCTGCCCTGAGATCGAATCCTGTCCCAGAACTTTTACCTGCAAGACCTCTCAGGGGCACCGCCTTGAATCTCTGCTCTATCTGGCATTGGGCGGGGACAGTCTCACTTACTTTATCATGGATCCCGCTCTGGAAACGCCTGAATGGTACGGCAGGGAACTTCTGGCGCCCCTTGCTGAAGAGACGCCCTGTTACAAAGCATATATCCGCCACAACGAAAACACCTTTCCCCGGGGCATCGGCGTTGCCGCAAGTGTCAAGGCGCAGCCTTCAGCTGTTGAAACGGGACTTCCTCTGGTCGGAACTGCCTTTGGAGGATGTTCCCCCCTTCACTGCGGCAATCTTCTCAGAGCGAAGGCTGCGGAAATGCTTTCTGAGGAGGAGTTGAAAAAAATCTTTGCCGAAGGATGTATACTTGACGGTTACGCCGCCATGGCGCTCCAGCAGCGGGGGCTCAACGCTCTCATGGGGGGGATCAAGGTGACGGAACTTGAACTTTCATGTTCTGAGTACTATACCCCTGACCCCATCAATCAGGGATTTGAAACAAGGTATCACTCCCCCCTCAACAAAAAACGCTTTGCCTTTGACGTCCCCGCAGAACTGGAGTGCCGGGTGCTGGGCGTCTACCGTGACAATAAGGATAAAGAGCAAGGTATCGCCTCTTTGACTTTTGAAACGTCTTCCGGGGGGCGCTGTGCCCTTCTGGGGTACGAGGGTATGAATATCCACTATCTTTCCTCTGACCGGGTGCGCCAGCTGAACCGCATTGCAGACTTCGTTGCAAAAGAGGAGCTCCCCATTCTTCCTGTCGATGTGGTCCAGTCTCTTATGGTCCCCCGGGTGACGGCGGAAAAAGTGCTGCGCAGTGTCACTTTTCTCAATCCCACCATCGGTATCCAGAAGGCGCAGGAGTTTATTTTAAGGGGCGTCCCCGAAGGGATCATGGAAGCTGAGTTCCTGATTCCTGCGGAAGAGGCTGTCAAAGTTCCTTTGCAGTGGGAAAACGGTGTGTGCAAAGTCACTTTGCCCCCCATTGGACCGTGGAATATCGGATGGCTTAAAATCGGCAAATGAAAAGGAAAAGTTCAAATGTTGAAAATGGAGACACGGGTTGTCAGTTCTCTTGAAAAGGTCTTTTGCGGATCGGTGTTCAAAGGGGAGCGGCTGGAAAAAATTTCCGCATTGAAGGGGGAAAGGGTCTCTTTCCAGATAGCTGTCTGCTGCAGCGATATCGCACTTGTTGAAATTTCCTGTGCAGATGCAAAGGATTTGGAACATCAGATCACATTCCGTGAGGTCCAGAGCGTCCCAAGCCTCATGCCTGCGCCTCCTGAAGACACCTTCACGCTCCGCACGGAGCCGGGGCTCTTTCCCGACCCTCTGGTCCCCATGCCCAAAGGAATGGGGGTAACTTCAAACAACTGGCACGCCGTCTGGGTCTCAGTGGATATCCCGGAAGAGTTTTCCCCCGGCAAATACACATTGAAATTCAATGTCAAGGCGACTTCCCGCTACAGCCTTCTTGCGTGGTACACGGATCCTGCAACTGAAGTTGAAGAGAGCCTTGAACTTGAGATCGTCAACGCCGTGCTTCCTGAACAACAGCTCAAAGTGACCCACTGGTTCCATGCTGACTGCATATTGCATCACCACCATGTCACTGCCTGGAGCGAAGAGCACTGGGCGCTTCTTGAAAAATATTTCCGCAACTTTGCTCAGCATCACAGCAACATGCTCCTGACTCCCCTTTGGAGTCTGCCCCTTGACATGATCCCCGGTGTGACCGGCCGTCCTGTCTGTCAGCTGCTCCGTGTCTCTTACGATAAGAGATGTTGGGGATTTGATTTCACTCTTCTTGAGCGCTGGATCACCACAGCACAAAAGTGCGGCATCAAAAACTTTGAAATGGTCCACGCCTTCAGCCAGTGGGGATTGCATACCGCCCCTGAGATCATGGTAACACAAGAGGGGAAAGAAAAGCCCTTTTTCGGCGCTTCCACCCCGGGGGATTCTCCTGAGTACGCTGAATTCCTGAGGGCTCTCATGAAAGAAATGCTCCCGGTGTTGAAAAAGCATGGACTTACCCGTGAAAACTGCTATTTCCACATTTCCGACGAACCTTCTGAAAGCGCCCTTGAAAATTATCGTTATGCGTCGCAGCTTTTCAGAACTCTTGTTGAAGATTATCCGGTGATCGACGCCCTTTCAAGCATCAAATTCTTCAAGGAAGGCTTGGTGGAGCGTCCTGTTCCCATGAGCAGCGAACTGGATGAATTTATGAAAGAAGAGGTGGCAGAACGCTGGGTCTATTACTGTTATTCTCCCGGACACAGCCCCGGACGGCAATTCGGAATGCCCTCTCTGCGGAACAGAGTGCTGGGGATACTGCTTTATGTTTACGGCTGCGACGGATTCCTTGAATGGGGCTACAACTACTGGTTCAGCCAGTACAACCGCACCTGGGATGTGGATCCGTGGCAGGAGACCAACTGCCAGCGCAGTTTCCGCAGCGGCGGCGCCTTTCTGGTCTATCCCGGAACTGACGGTCCGGTGGATTCTCTGCGCCACGAGGTCATTGCCGAGGGATTCCGGGACGAAATGGCACTGAGGCTCCTTGAAAGTAAAACTTCAAGAGAAGAGGTCCTCAGGTGGATCGACGAACAAACCGGCTACCGCATCACCATGGAGCGCTATCCCCACGAAGACAGCTGGCTCCTTGAGTTGCGGCACAAACTCAACTTGCTTCTGGCGGAGCATTAAGAGGGTAAATATCATGAGATTTCATCCATGGCAGGGGGCGATACCTCCTTTCAGAGTTTTGGGCAACACCTGGTTTACGGGGCTGCTTCAGGCATCCACCCATCTGATCGACACCGGAGCAGGGCTGATCCTGTTAGACAGCGGTTATCAGGAAAGTTTGTACTATGTTCTTGACGGCATCTATAAATGCGGATTCAACCCCAAAGATATCAAGTACATCATCCACAGCCACGGACACATCGACCACGCCGCCGCAACAAAAGCCCTTGTCGAACTGACAGGCGCTGAGACCTTCATAGGCGAAAAGGACCGGGAAATGGTCAACGGCGTCCAGACTGAGGAGTTCAGCTGGGCAACGGAGTACGATATGATCTTTCACGGTACTTTTGAGCCTGACCATCTCCTGAAAGACGGGGAGAAAATCACTTTGGGCAATGTGGTCATTGATTGTGTGGCAACTCCCGGACACACGGCAGGAACATTCTCCTTCTTCTGGGACATTGAAGATGAGGGGAAAGTCTACCGTGTCGGGACCATGGGAGGCGCCGGGATGAATACTCTGAAAGCAGACTACATCCGCAAACACCACCTTGAAGCCGAAAACTGGCGTGGACTCTTCCGGCAGAGCATCGCCCGCTGCCGCAGGGAAAAAGTGGACATCTTCATCGGCAACCATGCCAATCAGAGCAATACCGTTGAACGGTGTGAAAAACTTTTTGCCGGCGACAAGTTCGCCTTTGTGGATCCCGCCGCCTGGGGGGCATTTCTGGATAAGTGCGAAAGAAATCTTGACAAACTTGAAGCAACAGACCCCTTGTGATATAAGGAAAACCGCATTATGAAAACAGCCAAATTGATGGGACCTCTGGGGAAGGCGATGGAACTTTCCATCGAAAAGCGTTTTAAGGTTCTTGATTATGCCCTGCTGGAAGATCCTTTCAGGAAAAGAAATGAGATCGACAACGCCTGGCGATGCGAATTCTGGGGCAAAGTGATCCGGGCGGTAATCACTGCCGCCTGCGTAACGGAGGATGAAAAACTCCTTGCCGATCTGGCAAAAACTGTAGAAAATATCATGGCAACGCAGACCGCTGACGGATGTATCAGTTCCTATCCTGAGGAAAAACAGCTGGGAGGATGGGATGTCTGGGGCAGAAAGTATGTCATATTGACACTGCTCAGATATTATGAATTTATCAAGGCGGATCCTGAGGTGTTGAAGTGCTGCTGCCGCATAATGGATCACTTTATGAGTCAGGCGGGGGAGGGGGCAGACAAACGCTCCATCCTTGAGTGCGGATGGCACAACGGACTTGCCGCTTCAAGCATACTGGGGGCAGTGGTAAATCTTTACCGTTTGACAAAAGACGAAAAGTATCTCAACTTTGCCCATTATATAATAGGTACAGGATGTTCCGCCTTGGGCAATATCTTTGAAGATACCCTTGCCGGGATCATGCCTTCGTCGCTGGGAAACGGGAAAGCCTACGAGATGACCAGCTGTTTTCAGGGAGCGGCAGAATTGGAGCTGCTGGAGCATGATCCCAGACTTCTTGAATCCATCCAAAAGTATTATGCCGCCGTCAGGGACAGAGAGATCTTCGTCACCGGTGTGGGGGGCGCCAAAGACAGCGTCGGTGAATTCTGGTACGACGGCGCCTTGCGCCAGACCCGGACGGGCGCCATGGGGCTTGGTGAAACATGTGTCACAGCGACTTGGATCCGTTTCTGCGCCGTCATGCTGAAACTTACCGATGATTGTACTGTAGGGGATGAACTGGAAAAATCCCTCTACAACGGCATACTGGGAGCTCTTGCCCCCGACGGCACACACTGGATGCATCTGAATCCCACGCCCCTGACAGGGGGCGGCTTCAAAGCCTATGCCCCTGACCAGATCGAAATGTGTTTCAAAACCCCCTTTGGCGGAAACGACTGCTGCCGGGCTCAGGGGCCTGAGGGACTCTTTACCGCTTCTCTTGTCGCAGTTACAGAAAAAGATGAGTGCGTTACAGTGAACCTCTTTGAAGATCTTGTTTCAGGGAATCTGCGGATCAGCGGTAATTACCCCATTAAAAACAGAGTCCGCATCGCCTTTACGGAAAATACCAAAACGAGTTTGCGCATGAGAACGCCTGAGTTCCTCAAAAGAGTCACTCTTAATAATGAAGAGATCCCCTTTGTCTGCGGAAACTGGATCGTTTTGACAAGAAATTGGACTCCTGAAGATGAAGTAGTCATGGAGTTCGACTTTACTCTTAAAGAGATCCCCGCTCCGGATGGATCAGGCTATGTCGCCATCAAAAGAGGTCCCCTGCTCCTTGCTGCCGACTCCCGGGGGGCGGTGCCTGAGGCATTGGTCAATACATCATGGAATGGTATCAAGCTGTGCGATTATGCTTCAGCCGGGTCACTCTTTGACAGCTCAAATACCCTCCGTGTCTGGTTCAAAAGGTGAATTTTGAAAAAAGTTTTAAAAACGGCTTGACAAATCCAGAACAGAATGGTATATTAGGAAATCGTTTGCTTAACTGGGCAAAAGCTCAGCTGGTCTGAACGAAGTGCTGATGAAAAAAACTTTTCAAAAAAAGTTTGAAATATGACTTGACAAGAGTTGAGTTCAGTGCTATATTAAGCAACCGTCAATTGCCGGTGAGGTGATTGAAACGGTGACGCTGATAAACTTGAAAAAAGTTCAAAAAAGATATAAACACAGCTTGACAAACTTAAAAGTTGTGATATATTATGAGACCGTCAATTGCTCTGCGATTGACAGCTGATTGAAAATTGAATAGTGCGATGTGAACCTTGAAATTCACTTGAGATCTCAAACATTGAGAAATCTAAAGAAAAAAATCTAAGAGCTAATCAGATTTATCTGATAAAATAGTTTTATTTTACGGAGAGTTTGATCCTGGCTCAGAACGAACGCTGGCGGCATGGATTAGGCATGCAAGTCGAACGAGGTAGCAATACCGAGTGGCGGAAGGGTGAGGAACACGTGAGTAATCTGCCCCTAAGTTGGGAATAACGATTGGAAACGATCGCTAATACCGAAT
>JAFTIE010000035.1 GCA_017457065.1 Lentisphaeria bacterium | reverse complement strand
CCGACTGATTGCCCCACAAGAATACCCACAGTCTGTCCGATCCCCAGAAGAGGCGTATATGCCAGACTGTTGATCCCGAAAGCAATTCCCGATGCTGCCAGAGCGACCGAGTCAACTTTTCCCTGCAGTATGATAAAAACTTGAAAGGCTATAAGATCCAGCGCCAGCTGAATACCCGTGGGCATACCGAAACGCATGAGACGTTTGAAAAGTCCCCAATCCCAGCACTTGCCGATACCGTATTTCGTCCATCCGGAAAAAAAGAAAAAAGCTGTTCCGAAAATCAGAACGCCGAAGAGGGTGCCGATGATCGTTCCGTAAGCGGCGCCCCGTATGCCCATTTCAGGAAAAGCAACTTCGATCCCGAAGGGCAAGGAGATCTTTTTACCGTATATGAGAAGGTAATTCAATGTGATATTGGCAACTGTGATCAAAAGATTGACTGCCATGACCATCTTGACACGTCCTCTGCCGCTCCAGAAGTTGGCAAGGGCGATACAGAGAAGATTTGTCACAGTCCCTAAAGCGAGGATCCTGAAGTAGGTCACTTCCAGAGAACGCACTTCAGGACCATGACCGAAAAGGTCAAATATCTCCTCTGCAAAGCAGGAAAGTCCCGCCATAAACAGCCCTCCGATGAACGCCATCCAAATTCCCTGCCAGACCGCACTGCCTATGCGGCGATACTCCCCTGCCCCGAAATACTGGGCGACGAAAGCCCCGCTGTAGCCCACGGTCCCCACAAAAAAACAGGAAAAAGCAAAAGCACTCAACCCTGCGGGGAATGCTGCTGCCATGGTCATATCGGAATATCCTGCCAGCATGGCACGATCGATAAAAAGATTCAACGCATGACCGAGATTGGAAAATACCAGAGGAAGGGAAATGGTAATAACTTCCTTAAAGTTTCCATTTTTAAAGAATTTCAACATAAAAACTCCTATTTTGCAAAATACATCTGCATAATATACTGCTCAGCCGCATATAAAGCAAGAAAAAATCATTCTTTCACTGAAACTTTCTTGACATGAAAAAAGCACGGATGTATATTTTCTGCAGTACAAAATTATCACACCACAATCAAGGGATCATACCATGTCCAATTTCGGCGGTCTTATACAGGAGTATTATGTTGAGCTTTTCCGTAAAAATGCAAAACTCCGCAAGGAAAAACTTGCAGCATTGAAAACTCCTGAAGATGTTTACAAATACATTGATGAACTGAAGGCAAAAATTAAAAAAGCATACACTTTCCCCGAAGTCAAAACGCCCCTCAATGTGCAGAACTGCGGCATGTTTCGCGGAAAAAATTACACCGTTGAAAAATTGATCTACTACAGCCGTCCTGATTTTCCCGTAACTGCCAATCTTTATGTCCCGGACAATGCCCGCCCCGGCAAAACGCCTGCCGTCATCCATCTTCTCGGTCATGCTCTTAATGGAAAGGCTTGCGGAGAATATCAATCCGTTGCCATTTCTCTTGCCGAAAAAGGATGTATGGTCCTCATGCCTGACCCCCTGGGTCAGGGAGAGAGGATCAGTTTTCCCGCACTGCCAGAGTACCAGAACACCCGGGAACACAATATCCTGAACCGCCGCCTGCTTTCCATCGGCGACACGGTGGGCGCGTGGCGTATCTACGACGCCATTCGGGGCGTGGATCTGCTTTTAGAGCGTCCCGAGACAGATCCGGAACGTTTGGGTATCGTGGGCAACTCAGGGGGCGGTACCATGACCACTCTGGTCAATGCCGTTGATCCCCGTCTGAAGGCGGCAGCCCCCAACTGCTATATCACCACCTGGCTGCGGCTGATTGAAAACGAAATTCCTGTTGACGGAGAACAGATCGTCAACGGTTTTGCCGCAAACGGCGGAGAAATGGCAGACCTTCTCATCCTGAAGGCTCCCAATCCTCTGCTGATCATGGGGGAAAAAGATGACTTTTTCGACATCCGGGGGACCCGTGAAAGTTTTGAAGAGGTCAAGCGTATCTACACTATACTGGGAGTTCCCGAGCGTGTTCAGCTTTTCGCGGGCGGCAGCTGCCACGGCTTCAAATACGAAGGGCGTCGTGCCGCTTACGGATTTTTCAACACCTTCTTTGATTTGAAAAGCGATGACACAGAACCGGAACACGAAACGGTCTCTCAGGAACAGACCAGCTGTACACCTTCCGGTTCCATCACAAAACTCCCCGGTGCTCTGACTCCTGATGAAGCGGTGCGCCGTCAAGTCCAAGCGGCAGCATCAAAGAGAAAAATCCTTTCTCCGGAAGAGATCAAAAAACGACTTGCCGGAGTGTTGTGTCTGAACATTCCGGAAAAGGCTCCCTCTTACCGTCAGCTCCGTCCCAAATATGGAGACGGAGCCGTTGATAACCGTTACGGCGTGGAAACAGAACCCAACCTTATTACCACACTGCATCTGATCTCTCCTTCAATGTATATGCACATTCCTGCCGGAGCGGAGGCGGAACTTTATATTCCCAATCTGAGCAGTGCCGATGAATTGAAAGAGCGCAAGCTTTTCCCTGACCTCTTACTTTTCGGATTTGACTTCCGCGGCGTGGGCGAATCCATGCCCAAAGGCTGTGACCAGGGGGCATGGGCAGATGACCTCTTCGGACTATACCGCAGAGATTATCACTACGATGCCATGGCACGGCTGATGGGATTTTCAGTTCCGGGCAAAAGATGTGAAGACATCATCAAAGCCATACTGCTTTTGAAAGAGCGGGGTATTGAAAATTTGACTCTGACCGCCTCAGGCATCGGAATGATCCCGGCAATGCTGGCTGCGCTCTTTTCACCTGTCAAGGTCAGGACTGCTTTCCCGGCACACTGCAGGACCATGCTTGAAAGTTCTCTCAGTTCCATTGAGAACTATCCCCAGTCCATGACTCCCTTCAATTTGCTCAACATTACCGATCTCGACACAATTCAGGAGCTTGCTGAAAAACGATGAAAACAGTTGACTTCGAAAAACTCGACCGCTACATGCAGCGGCGGAAGATAAAACCCGAAGGGCTTGTCTGGCACGATCCGGCACAGGAAAGTGTTTTCAAAGTAGAGGGGCTCTACTGGTTCGGCAGGGAAAAGCGTTATCACCGTTTTCCTGTCGAAACAGTCCCTTCACACAACAGGAACGTGGTACAGCTTGCCTCATGTACAGCAGGGGCACAGCTCCGGTTCCGTACCGACAGCCGCCGTATCCTTGTGTCAGTCCGCAACACGAACTGCAGCGGCAGTGCGACCATGACGGAAACAGCCCGCAGGGGATTTGACCTTTACACAGGAACACCCGGAAAAGAAGTGTTCTGGAACACAGCATTACCCATTCCGGGAGAAGAAAGTTACGTTGATGAAATTTTCACCGTCGACAGCGGAAAAATACGGGAATTCCGTTTGAATTTTCCGTTGTACAACGGTGTGGAAGAGCTTTCCATCGGATTGGAAGAAGGCGCACAGATCCTTCCCCCCACCCCTCTTGCAGTCAACGCCCCTATTGTTATCTACGGAACTTCCATCACGCAAGGGGGGAGTGCTTCCCGTCCGGGAACAGCTTTCACCAACCGGCTCAGCCGTTTGCTCCAGACCGAATTTTTGAATTTCGGTTTTTCAGGCAACGGAGTCAATGATCCTGAAACGGCAGAGTTGATCAGTTCCATCGAAAACCCTGCACTTTACATCATCGACAGTGAAGCCAACAGCATTTCGGCTGAACTTATTCAGGAACGTGTCCCCCGATTTCTTGATATTCTCAGAAAAAAGCACCCGGAAACACCTTTCCTTATTATCACCAAAGTGCCTTACGGTCCCCGTTATGCGGCAACGATCCCGGTACTGAAAGAGGAATTCCGGAAAATCTATCTGGAAAGAAAATCTGCAGGAGACGAAAATATATTTTTCTTTGACGGAACCAACTTCTGGGATCCCGCTGATACAGAAAATAATGTCGACGGAGCACATCCCACAGATCAGGGATTCGCCTTTATGGCACAGAAACTGGAGCCGGTTATCAGAGATCTTCTGAAACGCTACGGTCATCTGGCATAAACCGTTCTCTTTAAAACTGAAAAACTTCCCTGAAACACGGGAAGTTTTTTTCAACTCTTTTTTCCGGCGGGATCAAACGCGGATCAACTGAGCCCCCCAGGTAAGACCGGCTCCGAAAGCTACCATCAAAGCCATGTCGCCCCGCTGGAGCCTTCCGCTTCTGAAAGCCTCATCCAAACAGATGGGGATAGAAGCCGCAGAAGTATTACCGTATTTATCAACATTGATAAAAAGCTGATCGTCACGGACATTGATACGATGCGCCACAGCTTCGATGATCCGTTTATTAGCCTGATGAGGGATGACCAGTTTCAAGTCACCGACATCAACTCCCGACTCGTCAAGAACTGCTTTGCAGGCGCCTGCCATAGCATTAACCGCCAGCTTGAAAGTCTCTTTACCCTGCATGTGGATCGTGTGGCGTTTCTGCTCCACAGTTTCATGAGTAGCAGGATTTCTGCTGCCCCCCGCGGGAAGTTTCAGAATATCTTCATAGTCCCCGTTGATGTGAAGATCACTGGCAAGCTGCCCTGAGTTGTCATCATCACAACGGCCAAGGATCACTGCACCGGCACCGTCACCAAAAAGCACACAGGTATTTCTATCCTCATAATTGGTGATGGAAGAAAGTTTCTCGGCTCCGCACAAGAGCACATAACGGTATTTTTTCTGCAGCAGCAGAGAATAAGCAAGTTCAAGGGAATAAATCATTCCGGAGCAGGCTGCAGAAAGATCAAATCCGAAAGCGTTTTCAGCGCCTATTGCCACCTGAACCAGAGACGCTGTATTGGGAAATACATGATCCGGAGTCGTTGTCGCAACGATCACAGCAGAAATATCAGAACCTTGAAGCCCCGCCATAGCCAACGCCCGCCTGGCGGCGCTGATCGCCATGTCTCCGGAACTCATTTCAGGAGGTGCGATATGCCGTTCAACGATTCCTGTTCTGGTACGGATCCACTCGTCGCTGGTATCGACCATATTCTGAAAATCAAAGTTTGTCAATACCTTTTCTGGGATATAGGACCCGGTCCCGAATATTCTGACGCCCATAAAAAACCTTACTTTTCAGTTCGCTTCAAAGCGATTTCACCGCTTTCATTAACTATTGCAAGAATCTTTCCGTTCAAATCAAATCTCACACACTCAGCGGCAACGCGGATCGCATTTTTCACAGCCAACGGATTGGAAGAACCATGACCGATGATACAAATACCATTGATCCCCAGAAGGGGAGCTCCGCCGATCACATCAGAAGCCCCGTATGCTTTGAGCTCGCGGAAGGCATTCTGAGCCAGAAGCGCCCACATGAAACGGAAAACATTTTTTTTCAGCACCCGCTTCAGCCAGACCATGGTGGAACGGGCCAGACCTTCAGCGGTTTTCAGCAGTACATTCCCGACAAAACCATCGGCGATGACCACATCGACTTCACCCTCAAAGGCAGTATCAGCTTCAATGTTGCCGATAAAGTTGACAGGCAGTTTTTCAAGAAGTTTGAAGGTCTCTTTGGTAAGTTCATTGCCCTTGACATCCTCACCGCCAACGCTGATCAAACCGATCCGCGGGCGGTCAATATTAAAGAGGTATTGGGCATAAACGTGCCCCATCAGTGCATACTGAACAAGATTCAGCGGATCACTGTCGGGGGTGGCACCGGCATCGACCAGAAGGAAACGACCGGTCTGAGAAGGCATACTTGCCGCCAGAGCCGCCCTGTCGATACCGGGAAGGTTGCGGACCAGAACTTTGGTCGCCGCCACAGTTGCTCCCGTATGTCCGGGAGTAACCATAGCATCAACAGCTTTTTCTTTAAGCAGACGGGCACAGACAGTGATGGAACAATCTTTTTTTCCACGCAAAGCAGTCGCTGAAAGCTCAGACATTTCACACACTGTCGGGGCATGAACAAGCTCGATCCGGGGATGATTGGAAAGCCCGTATTTATCCAAATAAAAACGAACCTTTTCCTCATGTCCTACCAGGACAAAGGTGCAATCGGGGTGATCGGAGATGGCATCAGCCAAACCTTCGATCACCACACCGGGAGCAAAATCTCCTCCCATTGCATCTACTGCGATCTTCATCTTCCGTCTGCAGTAAAATCTGTCATCAATCCTGAGCAGCTGCGATCACCTGCTTGCCGCCGTACTGACCACAAGCGGTGCAGACACGATGGGGAGCCACAGGGGCATTGCAATTGGGGCAGTAAGTCGCCTGAACGCCTTTGTAACGGTTGGCGGCTTTACGCTGACGACGCTGCATACGGGAAGTTTTCCTTTTGGGTACGGCCATTTTTTGATCTCCTTATTTTAACGTGATTTTCTATTTTCCAAATAGCTATTTACAGAATATATCACAGGAAAACCGATTTTTCAAACGGAAAGTGTTTTTTTTACGATAAATTTTGCTCAACTCTTGAAAAATCTCTTTTGGAGAGCTATATTTAGTGGCGTTGAAACGGTTTTCCGGTTCAAGAAGTTATGTTTCAAAAAGTTATTAAACATCCCTGAATATTACAGGAAAATAAATTCTAAACAATGGAATTGTGAGATTATGCTTATTGGAGAAATCATCTTTCTGGTGCTGGCATTCTTTGCCTGCGGTTGTTTGCTTTGTTCCCCTTACTATGTTCTCAAGTTTTTTGCTTTTTTATTAAGATGTACATTTATAAGGTTGCGGAAATACGGAATTGAAAATATTCCGGAGTCCGGTCCGGTTCTTCTTGTTTCCAACCATGTCTCCATGATCGACATGGTTCTGATCCAGGCTGTCTCTCCCCGTCGTGTCCGTTTCATGGTGCATAATAATGTGGTCGACTTTCTGCCGACCCGCTTCATTTTCAAACTCCTGGGCGTGATCAGTGTTCCCAATACCCGTCATGCCAAAGCGATGATGAGATTCTTTGATGACATCCGCAACCGCCTTGCCCAGGGAGAAATGGTGTGTATTTTCCCTGAAGGAACGATTTCCGGCAACGGTAATATCATGCGTTTCCGCTCCGGCGTTTCCCATTTGCTCCCGGCAGGGGTTGAAAGTTCAGTGATCCCTGTCCGTATCGGAATGCTCCGCGGGCGCCTTTTCTCGATCCATCAGGGCAAGCTGCGTTTCACACTGCCTTATACCTGGCCTGTTGATATTTCCATTGCGGTAGGTACTCCTGTCGATCCCAATCTCTCAGCCTTCATGCTGCGTCAGCGCATTTCCGAACTTGGAGCAGATGCTGAAATGGGGCCCCAGCCCGGAGAACTCCCCATCCACACAGCCTTCATCAAACAGGCAAAAAAGAGTCCCTTTAAAAAGGTCTTTGTTGATGAAGCCGGCGGTGCCAACAATCTTGAAATGCTGATCCGTGCCATATTGATTTCCCAAAAGGTCAGAGAGCTCAATAAGGGCGGTGTCCATGTGGGTGTTCTGCTGCCCAACTCCACCGTAGCCTCATCGGTCACCCTTGGTGTGCTGATGGCTGACAGAACTCCTGCCATGATCAACTACAGTCTCGGTCAGGATGTGGCTCTCGACTCCTGCCAGCGGGCAGGGGTCAAAACGATCCTTACCAGCCGCCGTTTCCTTGAAAAGATCAAGTGGGAAACGACCCCTGAAATGATCTGCCTGGAAGATGTTGCCCCCTCCATCACCAAAAGCGACAAGCGCAAAGCGTTTTTGACAGTCCTTTTCAGTTCCTGGCGTTCACTGGCACGGAAAATCGCACCTCTGAGCTGTTTCAACCTGCGTCATCAGGCAGTGCTGCTCTTTTCCAGCGGTTCCACCGGAAAACCCAAAGCTGTCATGCTGACCCACCGCAATCTGAACTGCGATATCTATGCCTTTATCCGTGTGATCGCATGGACCCCTCAGGATCGCATTGCCGGAAACCTTCCTCTCTTCCATGCCTACGGATTCATGATCGGCGTGGCATTCCCCTCAGTGGGCAACACTCTTGTCGCCTACGTTCTCAATCCTCTGGACTCCGCAGGTGTCGTCAAGATGGTTGCCAAAAACAAAATCACCATTCTTACTGCCACCCCCACCTTTTTGCAGAGTTACATGCGTAAAGCCGAACCCAAAGACTTTGCGACCCTGCGTCTGATGATCACCGGAGCCGAAAAGCTCCGTCCGGAACTTGCGGCACGTTACCGTGAAAACTTCGGAAGAGATATTATTGAAGGTTACGGTTGTACCGAACTTTCTCCCATTGTGACCATCAATCTGAACAACTCGATCTTTGATCTCGGGACCAGGGCTGACCGTCCCGGCAGTATCGGCTGCGGTCTTCCCAGTATCCATATCCGCATTGTGGATCAGGAAACCGGCGTGGAACTCGAACCCGGCATCCCCGGGCGTATGCAAGTCAAAGCCGGCATCGTGATGAAGGGATATCTCAATGATCCGGAACAGACCGCATTGGTCCTTCAGAATGGTTACTATGACACCGGTGATATTGCTTACATGGACCCTGACGGCTACGTTTACATTACAGGTCGTGCTTCCCGTTTCAGCAAGATCGGCGGAGAAATGGTTCCCCACGAAGGCGTTGAAGAAGCAATCATGAGTATCCGGAAAAGAGAAAACCGGGAAATAGCCGTCATGGGCAAGCCCGACCCCAAGAAAGGCGAAAAACTTGTGGTCTTCTATGCCGCAGACGACTTCATCCCGGAACAAGTTGTTGATGAAATGCGTAAACTTCAACTGCCCAATCTCTGGATCCCCAAACCGGATGATTTTATTGAGATCGATGAACTGCCCATTCTCGGCAGCGGGAAACTCAATTTGCGCAAACTTAAAGAACTGATCAACGAACTGAACTGATCACCAGTTTTCAGCCAGCAGCTCAAAGTATCCCTTCGCATGCTGACATGCCGGACACTGTTCCGGAGCAGCTTTCCCATAGTGAAGATACCCGCAGTTGCGGCAAACCCACATCACCTCCCGCTCCCGTGCAAACACGGTGCCGGAGGTGACGTTTTTTAAGAGTGCACGATAACGTCTCTCATGCTGTCTTTCGGAAACACTGACGAATTCAAAACATCTGGCGATTTCATTGAATCCCTCATCCCGGGCAGTTTCTGCAAAACTGGGATAAAGATTGTTCCATTCGTCATATTCTCCTGCGGCTGCGGCGGCAAGATTTTCTGCGGTCGTGCCGATAACGCCTGCAGGGAATGAGGCCCGGATCTCAACTTCTCCACCGGAAAGATATTTAAAGAAGCGTTCAGCGTGTTCTTTTTCCTGATTTGCTGTTTCGCTGAAGATTTCAGCAATTTGCATGAAACCTTCTTTTTTTGCTGCGGAAGCAAAATAGGTGTAGCGGTTCCTCGCCTGGGATTCCCCGGCAAATGCCCGGAGCAGATTGGTTTCGGTAAAAGATCCCGCAATGTTTTTCATAGACTTTTCTCCTCTTTTGATTTTCTGTAAGAAAGAAACTCCTCTCTCTATGAAATCAAAGTAGTGCAAATTGGAGCAAAGTCAAATTTTTTATTGAGGTAATTTCAAAAGTCATTCAAAAAATGACAAAGATGCCATTCGCAAAGAGCTGTAAAGGGTAGTTTGAGGCTGCTACCTGCAAGGTAACAGCCGAAAACGCTCCCTTTATCAGATCGAAGCGAGGGCGCTTTGACAAT
>JAFTIE010000267.1 GCA_017457065.1 Lentisphaeria bacterium | reverse complement strand
GTGCATATATAACCATGCAATCGGATCAATATCCAGTCAACTTTTGAAAATAGAGGAAAATATATGGATAATTCGTTGAAACTCACCGCATTACCGATAGAAATGCTCGTGAGAATCCTCAAACAGGCAGGCTCCCGGCTGATTACCGAAGAGAGCATTGCTGAAGATATCGCGGCAGGTGCGCCGCAGAATGAAGATGGCACGATCAATCTGATTGAGTATGCCGCTTGGCTCGTGAAAGGAGATGAAGATGCCGCTGACTCCAACTAATATGCGGGTAATTGATGTAGCCCGTCTGCTGAACTCCACCGCCCAGGGATTTGTTTTGGCACAGGCACGGCTTTACCGCCAATTCAACCGGGTGGGATTTCGCATTGCTGCTACTGAAAACACCAGAAATATCAACCTTATAAAATACATCGCGTGGCTTTTCGATGAGAAGCACACCGTTCCGGAAGAATTTGTTTCAACAGCCCGGAGCTATGAAGAACGGAAAGAAGCCGAGCGTCAGCGCAACGCCGCCATCTCCGCTGCGGGCCGTGACATTTCCCCATTGCCGGAAGTTGTAAACCCGGAACGTAAGAAATCCTGCGAGCGAAACTTTCAGCTCTTTTGTGAATGTTATTTCCCGGAAACCTACAGCCTCGGCTGGTCACCTGATCATCTGAAAGCCATTGAAAAAATTGAAACCGCTGTTCTTTCCGGTGGATTGTTCGCTTTGGCTATGCCCCGTGGCAGTGGTAAATCGACACTCGCTGAAACGGCGGCAATCTGGTCGATGCTTTACGGACACCGGGAGTTTGTCACGCTGATCGGGGCAACGGAGTCGGCGGCTTTGGAAATGCTGGACTCCATTAAGACAGAACTGGAAGTCAACGAAAATCTCGCAGCCGACTTCCCTGAAGTTTGTTACCCCATTGAGCAGTTGGACGGCATCGCCAATAGATGTGCCGGTCAACACTGCAACGGAGAGCGAACCCGTATCACATGGACTTCCAATGAAATTGTTCTGCCCACGATCAAAGACAGCAAGGCATCCGGAATTATCGTCCGGGTAGCAGGAATAACCGGTCGAGTCCGCGGCATGAAATACAAACGGTCAGACGGCAGAAGTGTGCGTCCAACACTTGTGATCATTGATGATCCACAGACTTCGGAATCTGCTGGTTCGCTTGAGCAGACGCGGAAACGGGTGCGAGTGCTTGCTGGTGACATTCTTGGTCTTGCCGGACCGGGGCAGAAGATCTCCGGAATTATGCCTTGTACCATTATCCGTCCCGGAGATATGGCAGATATTATTTTGAACCGGAATACACACCCCGACTGGAACGGCGAGAAAACAAAGATGGTATATGAGTTCCCGAAGAACATGAAGCTATGGGACGAATACGCCGAAATCCGTGCAGAAGCCCTGCGGACAGATGGAAACTTCCAAGCAGCAACCGATTTTTATCTGGCAAACCGGGAAGCCATGGATGAGGGAGCAGTCGTCAGTTGGGATGCCCGATATAATCATGATGAGGTTTCTGCATTGCAACACGCTATGAACCTCAAACTGCAGGACGAAGCCGCTTTCCAGGCCGAATATCAGAATGATCCGCTTCCGGAAGATTTGTCCGATGACACACTTCTTTCTGTTGATGAGATCTGCGGCAAGGTCAACGGCATTGCCCGGTATCGTGTTCCGCTTTCCTGTGACCGTCTGACAATGTTCATCGACGTTCAGAAAGCGTTGCTCTTTTACACTGTGGTTGCGTGGGGGGAGGACTTCACCGGGGCTGTTATTGATTACGGCTCTTGGCCCGACCAGCACCGCAGACAGTTTTCACTTGCTGATGCAAATCCAACAATTCAAAGCACGTTCCCCAAGGCTGGCTTTGAGGGCGGTTTGTACGCCGCATTGACCAAACTTACCGATGAATATCTCGGCAGAGAATGGGAGCGCGAAGACGGGGCTGTGTTGAAAATTGAACGTGCATTGGTAGATGCCAACTGGGGACAGAGTACAGATATTGTATATCAGTTCTGCCGTCAAAGTACACACGCCGGTATTATAATGCCGTCCCACGGTCGGTATGTCGGTGCAAGCAGTAAACCGATGACGGAGTATCGCAAGCAACCGGGTGACCGGCTGGGCTTCAACTGGATGGTTCCCAATGTGGCAGGAAAACGGGCGATCCGTCACGTCATCTACGATACAAACTTTTGGAAGAGCTTCATCCACACCCGGCTTGCGGTGGAACTCGGCGACAAGGGCAATCTTTCACTCTATGGCAGAATTCCCGGAGTACATCAACTCCTGGCAGAACACCTTACCGCCGAATACAAAGTCAAGACCCAAGGTCGCGGCAGAACCGTGGACGAATGGAAACTCAAACCCGACCGAACCGACAACCACTGGCTTGACTGTATCGCCGGATGTGCCGTCTGTGCCTCCATGCTCGGAGCAGCTCTCCCGGAAACTCTGCCGGTGAAAACTGCTCGCAAACCCATGATCCGTCTTTCCGACCGCCGCATCGGGGAAAGACCGCAACCCACCACCAGCGGCAAGATGAAACTTTCAGATATCAGAAGGAGCAAAAATGGATGAAAACAAGGTCATTCCAGAGAATATTCGGCAAGCAGTTGATCTTATCGCCGCTATTTTGCGGAGAATCAGAGAAAAGCAACTGGATAATTCGCCAGCGTGATGCTTTATATATAGCGCAGTCTGAAGCTGTTACAACAAAACAGAAAGGTGATTTATGATTACAGCAAAAAATTATCCGGAGCATATGCGGCAGTTAATGGATCTTGTCGCAGCAATTCTCCGAAGAATCAAAGCCGGAGAACAGAACGAAGCAAGTGATGAATATTACGGGCATAACAGAAGGAGTTGAATATTATGGATAAATCTATGAGCAGAGAAATTGCCGATGTCTACGATATGGGCGTTCCGGAACTCAATGCAAAATTCGAGGAACTTTACGGTTTCCCTCCCGGACAAACCAGTATTGTGACAATTCGCAACAGAATCATTTATCGACTTCAGGAAAGTTACTCCGATGGAGTTCCCATTGAGGACCGGGATTTTTTGAGAAATCTCATTCGGCATGATCCGCTGGCAAATCTTGTCCGGAAGCCGAATGATGGAATCAGCAAGGTTGCCGGTGCAAAGTATGAACGCATTTGGAAAGGTAAAAAATATGAGGTTACCGTGCTGGGCAAGAACAGGTTTGAATTTTCCGGAGAGATTTACACGTCTCTTTCGGCAGTGGCCCGTGCCATCACTGGTACCCGTTGGAACGGAAAGGTATTTTTCGGGGTGAAATAATGACAGAAAAACAACCCAAAAAGCGATGCATAGTCTACTGCAGAAAATCCGTGGAAGACGCGGAAATGCAGGAGTTTAACTCAATAGATGCACAACGGGAAGCAGGGGAAAGCTACATCGCAAGTCAGAGAGCAAACGGCTGGGTTTGTCTTCCGACAAGATATGATGATTACGGCTATTCCGGGGGGAATACCCGGCGTCCGGGACTTCAGCAGCTTATGAAGGATTGCGAAGATGGTTTGGTGGATATAATCGTTGTTTATAAAATTGATCGACTGTCCCGATCCATTTGCGATTTTTCAGAACTGATAAAAAAGTTTGATGAATATGGCGTTCAGTTCGTTTCCGTAACACAGGAAATAAATACCGCAAGCTCATCCGGCAGGATGATGCTGAATATTTTGATGACATTTGCCCAATATGAGCGGGAAATTATCTCCGAACGAACCAAAGATAAACTTTTCGCGTCAAAACGGAAGGGGATGTATACTGGTGGCTGCGTTGTTTTAGGGTACAAATCAGTTAATAAAAAACTTGTTGTGATCCCCGAAGAAGCGAATCTTGTCCGGAGGATTTTTCAGCGGTATATTGAAATTCAATCACCAAAGGTGATTGCGGCTGAATTAAACGCCGAAAATTTCAAAACAAAGACTAACAAACCCTGGGCAACGGCGGCGGTTTATCGGATACTCAATAATCACACCTATATTGGGGAAATCAATTACAAGGGTTCCACAATTTATGAAGCAGAACATGAAGCCATTATTGATTCGGAAACTTGGGAACGCACCAGAGAAATTCTGGCAGCCAACAATCCGATAAAAGACCCATCCAAACGTACTCGCCGGGATATTCCTCTCCGGGGAATTATCAGATGCGGACATTGCGGCTGTCCGATGATGCCTTCTTATGCAAAGAAGAAGGGGGTAACATATTATTACTACCTCTGCGAAAAGCACGAGAAATCAACCGGATTGAGCGATTGTCCCATCAAAAAAGTTCCGGCAGGAATGGTTGAGTCGCTCGTCCAGGAGCAGCTCGGCAGAGTTTTCCATTCCCACGACATTCTCACCGAATTGGCAGAAAAGACTGAATTGCCGCAACGGATAATTTCGGATATGTTCAGAGAAAACTTCTGGCAAGAGATCACCCCGGCAGAGTTTACGCGCCTTTCACAGTTGATTCTCGATAAGGTCACGCTTCACGAAGACCACATCGACCTTGATATCAAAAGTGACGGAATGAAAAGTATAATAGAGGAATTTACAGAAGATGAAGAGTGAAATTCTTAAAAACGGAAACATCCGGGTGAGTATTCCCGTGTCCATCAAAACCCAAGGTGGTCGCAAGCGGATCGTTGCAAAAGATGTGGCAAGATTGACCGGGTGCGGCTCGCCGTTGCTGTTGAATCTTGCCAGAGGTTTTCATTGGCAGGAGCTGATTGACGAAGGGGCATATCCCAACATCAAGGAACTGGCAAAAGCCATCGGCATTGATCCCGGAGTAGTAGCAAAGGCAATACGCTTGACTTTGCTTTCCCCGACAATCATTCATAAGCTCATCACTGGAGAAGCAGATATTTCAATGCAGACTTTGCGGAGAAGCTTTCCCATGGTTTGGAGTAAGCAGGAAAAGGAACTGCTCTAACAATTCCTTTGTCCTTTCTTGGTGGCGGCATCGGTAAAACGGTGTCGCCTTTTTTATTACCGTATTTTCAAGGTGGCAAGACCGATCAGCGCAAAAAGGATGGCGATGATCCAGAACCGGATGGTTATTCTGCTGTCCGGAACACCTTTTTTCTCGTAATGATGATGCAGCGGAGCCATTAAAAATAGTCTTTTTCCGCCGGTCAATCGGTAATATTTCTGCTGGATAAATGATGAGGCAAGTTCTATAATGAATATTCCCCCAATGATAAACAGCAGTATTTGCTGACCCAGCATAATGGCAATCAGCGACAATGCCCCGCCAAGTGCCAGACTGCCGGTGTCGCCCATGATCAAACTTGCCGGTTCACAATTGTGCCACAGAAATCCCATACACGCTCCGGCAATGGCACACGCATAAATCCCCACTTCGCCCGCCCCCGGCACAAAGGGTATATTCAAATATTCTGCAAAAATTTTATGTCCGGAGAGATACGAAATCACGGCAAATGCCAACGCCGCAAAAATCATACATCCTGAAGCCAAGCCATCTTTTCCATCGGTGAGATTCACTCCATTGCTGGCACAAAACAGCACTCCGAAATTAAGTAAGAGCATAAAAATCAAGCATAATGGCATAATGACCAACGGCAAACAGAACCATGCATCACTGGAAAACGGTGTCATAACAACGATACTTTCACTCCCCGGAACAAACTGAAACGCCTGTTTGAAGCAGGGCAGAAATATTTTCATAGTAACCGTCCCGTGCGTTTTGTAAAGTGCGTAAATCGCAATTACTGAAATAATTGCCTGTACTATGACCTTGGTGTTGCGTTTTACTCCGTCCCGTTCCTCGCGCAGGTATTTGAGTTTGATGAAATCATCCACAAATCCCAACATTGCCAATGCCAGTGTTGCCAAAATGAAAACAATCAGTTTGCGGTCGGCGATCATCCCCCATAGCAGGGCTGAAATCACCACGGAACTGATAATGATCACGCCGCCCATCAAAGGTTTGTACGGCTTTTTGCCGTCATCGGTGCGGGCAGATTTCTGAATACAATGCTTTTGATAAAAGGGTAAGAGTGGCGGTATGGCAAACACGGTTAAGAGAAATGCCGTAAAAAACGCTCCGCCCGCCCGAAATGAGATGTACTCAAACAGCCGAAACGGACCGAAAAGTTCACTGAAGTTATGCAGATAATAGAGCATAATTTCACTTCTTTGCTGCCACGCCGAAAGGTATATGTACTGACGGCGTAAACTTCTGTGCGGCATCCAGATGCGGATGCTGCTGATCGTCAAAGAAAATATGGGGCTTCAATGTTTCCAAGATCCTGCCTTTATCCATGCCGCCGAGGAAATGGGTTTCATCAACGGTGATGTTCCAGCTGCGCAAGGTGTGGATCACCCTGCGGTGTGCCGGGGCACTGCGGGCGGTAACAATGGAGGTTTTAAGAAAACGCTTGTATTCCGGATCACTTTCTTCGCGTTCATCTTCCAAATTACGCAAGTTTCCCAGCTTGCGGAAGAGGTCTCCCAATGGTCCGGGCGAAATGGCGGTCTGGGCATTGGCAGTTTCGGAATCGTAAAACGCTTTGATGCCTTCGGTTTGGAAAATCTTTTCTGCACTGTCATCGGCGATCACGCCGTCAAAGTCAAATGCCACGCGCAATTCGGCATCATTTGCATTGTCATTGGCGGCACTCGGCAGCACCAATCCTGCCGGGAAACCATTGTTAAGTGCTTCTGTTACATCAAACTCATTGCCCGAAAGGAAAAGCGAAACATTGTAGGCAGGAATATACCGGAACGGCGAATTCCCTCTGGTAAATGCCGCCCGGATAATGCCGAGTTTGTAGTGTTCGATGGAGTTGAAAACCCGCATTCCGGTATCCGAATCGTTACGGGATAGCAGGACAACTTCTGCGGGCTGGCGTTCCGGAAAAACGGTATTGAGTTCCAGAAATCTCCGCACAAAGGGAAACGCTATCCCCGGAGACAGCACATCGTTTTCGTGTTCCCGCTGATACTCCCGATAGGCGCGCACGCCCTTTTGACGGAATACGGTATCAGCTTCATCCAATGCAAAGAGTGCACTGGATGCAACTGCAATCACTAATTTTTCTTCAATCGGGTATGCCATTGGTTTATTTCCAGTCTTCTGCAACTCCCTTTGCCCACATCAGCAAAGATTCCGGCGTAATATGGATAATATGCGCCCGGTGTTCGAAGTCAGCAATTTTATATATAACTCTAATAATCTCTGATTGAATGGGATCGTGTCCGCCGCTGACAAGTTTGATCTCGCCGTTTACACGTTGGTATACATGTTTGCCGTAACTGGTCTCCTGCGTTTTGTCGATCTTGATAATTTCAATATTTTCCGGTTTGCATTTAAGTCTGGTGTCGCTGAATTTTTCAGGAGAGCAAAAGAAAATAAAACGCATACAGAGGTTTTCTTTAGCAGTTCTTTCAGAAAGCACCCGTAAATCGTGAAATATTTTGTTGTTGTTATACGGATTTTTTGCCGTGAAAATTTCGCAAAGTGCTTTTTGGGCCTGTATATATTTTACATGGTCCCGTTTAAGCGTTTCTCCGCCGGTAAAAGGATCTGTCAAAGTAAATAAATCACCCTTTCCCTTAAAGGACAAATCCACACCGTTTTTATCGCCATCATTGATTGCAAAAGATCCCTCTCGGGAAGTGTTTTTGAAATTTACAAGCTGAAAATAAAACCAATCAATGGCATAACAAGTCATCAGCATAGTCATGCTTTGCTGGATCTGTTCGCCCAAATCATCGTCTTGTGCAGGATTATCCCATTTGGTTCCCAGAGAACCGAATTTCCCGTTAAAAAGGAAATCCTCTGTACTCATATTCTGCAATTTCTCACGGGTTTTATCCGCAGAATCCAAGATTGTACAAACAAGATTTCTCAACTCGGTCTGGTTGCTGACGGTCTTCATTTTACTGTTCCTTTCGTTTTTTTACTATACTTTACAGTTATTGTTTTTGCAACCGCATTATTTATTTTTCCCAGAAGAAATATCGGATTCAACATGAGAACAAACTTCAAACTCTGCCACACTTTTTCCTTGCTGAAAAACTGCCAGATCAAACTGTGTATCCTGAAATGCCTTCCGGGAAATAACGATCAGATTTTCGACATTTTTCTGCAAAGCATTGCTGTATGCAGTCGGTTTGAGTTGAATAGCAGGAGCATTTTCCTCCAAATCAAAGTTAGAGAATTCATCCAGCAGAATAATGGGGATATTATGAACATCCGCCAGTTTTTGAAAAATCCCGGTGATATGGTTGGCTCTTTTGCCGCTGGTAGAGGGGAATTTCCTTTTCGGCAGATCAATGTGCCGAATATCAAAAACAGCAATATCAAAAGGGTGCATTTTATGAAACACAGAAAATCTGCCGCAAATTTTGTCAATATTTTCATTTTTTGCTGCCGGCAATGGGAGAAAGCGGAATTCTTTATCATTAACAGACGGGATTTTTGGAAAATCATTGTTTTCGCCAACCGAAAAAAATATTTCACAGCCAAAAAAGTTCCCGGCACTTTGTGGAAGATAATTGGCATGAACCACGCCGTAACTGCGGGAATTGGCGATCATATTGATAGCGAAATGTTCCACGATCCACGGCGGGGTGAAATTGAATCCGGCAAGAGTATAGAGTTTTCCTTTTTTCAAGCCGCCGATGCACTTGTCAAGAGCTGAAAATCCGGTAGAGATCATAGAATATCCTTTCATTGCTGTTGCTGAAATTGTTCATAAAGATAGTCAAATTTTTGAGCGTGATGCCAAATAGCGTGCTTGCTGAACATATTAACAAAGTCAAATTGAGTATTTACAAGAAGCATAATCGCCGCCTGACGGGGATCATTTTCAAAAAGACGCAGAAACATTTTGCTGTGATCGTAAATTCGTGATTTGAAATATTCTTTGAACGGAGTGAAAAAATCCTGATGATTTTCTTCTTTGACCGCATAAGTTTCCGGTGTTGCCATTTGCAGCATTTTATCAAATATTTCAAACATTTTGCCGTCACCTTTGAGATCGGTGACCAGCACTTTGCCATTATAACTGGTCACACCGCACCGGCTGTGAAGAAATTTGTCTTTGGCAAGTTTTGTCACTTCCGGATTTCCACAAATAACTTTTTCGGAAAAAGAAACGCAATTAAATTTTTTGAACCATGCTTCAAGTTGCGGATGATCGGAATAAATTTTTTCGGCACACGCTCCCGAAAGAAGATATTTCAATCGTTTTTTCAAATAACGCATCCGAATAGTTTTGACCATACCACGCAGTTTTTCGTGATTGCGCTGCAATTCGGCGAGCAGCAATCTTCGTACATGACTGTTGGGAACAATGTCACGATTCATTATTTCATTCAGCCGGTAAACTGGCGGATTATCTTCCAGATAACGGTTGAAATACCAGTTCAGCACTTCGCCGACCGCACCACTGCGGGAGATCCCTGCCGTACAATGCACAATGATTGGACGGTTATCTTCGAGCCGGACAAAATTCACGATCTCGCGTGCCTGTTTCGGGGTCATGGCATTGGGAAAACCTTCATCCACATCATCAAAATAAAGGATAAGCAGATTCTCCGCATCCAGAAATTTCTCCGAAAAAGGCGGTGGTTCTGCCGGAAAACTCACATTGTTGATGGATATGATCCGGTTGTACCGGAAAAGTTCTCTTTCCTGCGTTGTTCCCTGACGGGCTTCAAAAAATGAGCGTGCTTTAACATAAATTTGCATAAGAGATCTCCATATTGAACAATTTTATTTGTTGTCCTGTTCTTTCTTTTGGCGGGGATATTTTCTGTAAAGATGTCCGAGTTTGGCGGCAAAACTGCGACGCATTTTTTTATCGCGGATCTGCGATGGCCCGAAACCGAAAAATTCAGAGGCATAACCACACAGCGCCGGACCGACAAGTTCGCCAATTTGAAACATTCCAGCATAATCCGAATCGACTTTCATCGCAATAAAACGCTCCCAGGATGGTCCCAAACAAACCGGTCCCATATATGGATTGGCACATTGACCGTAAAAAGAGACATCCATATAGAGCCTGCCGTATGAAAAAATCGGCCGGAACCAAATTGATGCTTCAGGGTCATTGTATTCAATCTGGTACTCGTTGCCATGATCATCTTCGCTTGACGGAGTCAACTGTTTCATTGTATCGTAAATGATTTCTGCCAACATCAACTCATATTCCAGTTTCCAATCGTCAAAAGTACAAACTGCCCGGTAGGAGTTGCGTACATCTTCCCAGTCAGTCTGCATAAGAAGCTGATGGAAAGTCCATTTTTCTCCATCTTTTCCCCACTGACGGATTCTGCCGCCTTTACGGGCATATTTCCAAGCCAGTTCTTTTTCTTTGAGAGCGACTGCAAATCCGAGCATAGCGTCCCAATGACAATCAAACTTCATATAACTTTCCAGTGCACTCATTTCCTGTACAAATGCGGCGTGTTCTTCCGGAGTGCTGTAAGAGTTGTGCCAGGCGTACTCCAATGCGTGTTCTGGATTATGCTTGCAGTCATATTTGGTAAAAACTCCGAGATCAAGCAGTTCGTGAGCTGTCGCAAAGTCTCCATTATTAACTGCATTGCGAAACATCCACAGGCCGTTCACCGCAATATCTTTTTCGGCTTTTTCAGGATTGTTTTTCAGGTTGTTTTTCAAATTCTTAAAACAGTTGATATAAAATTTGTCCTGGTCATACTGCATTTTTTCAATAAACATTTTTATTCTCCCGATTTGTTTTTATATTTCCTTGCCATATTGCCGTACATTCCGCCCGGTGGCGGCGGATAACGCAAACATTGAACCTGATAGCGCAAGAGCTGCCACAGGTGGTAAATCCCGGCAAAGATCATGCAGATGCCTTGAAAGAGCAGAAACAGTATTGCAACGAAATAATAACAAATATTTTTCAAAAGTAAATTCATCTTGCAACTCCCGGAAAATCCTGCCAGCGGCAAATGCGGCGCAACAAGGTATGATAATTGGTAATATAGATTCTGAAATCAGGAGCAAATTGCCGTTCTCTGCCGAAGCGTTCCACAACATTGAGCAGTTGGGTATCATCGACATTGCAGAATCTCACAATGAGTTCTTTTTCTTTCAATTTGATGCGTGCAAGAGGAGCATTGCGGTAAATAAATGAGTAGAAAAGCAGACTTTCAAACCGGGAATATTGCTCAAATCCGTCTTGCACTTCAGCAGGGACACCCAATTCATCCGCATGAGTGCGGATATAACTGGCGAACTCCGCAACTTCGGCAATAACGCCGGTTTGATAGTTGCACCAAAAGTACAAATACTGCATTGTAAAACCTCCTTCGTGTTTGTCTGGTATATACAATACAGTTCATTGGTGGACAAAAAGTGTCCACCGGAGTCAAAAACGCCCGATGGACACAGAAAAAATGTTGGTTTTATTATGTTATTTGTCAAGAATAAATTCAGATAAGCAATCTTCTGATGACCAACAAACAACATTTATTTCTGTTGCATCATCGCCGCACAATGCAGACCATGTTGCCAAATGCCTTACTTTGCTACTGCAAGAGAATGATTTCTCTTTGAATTTAATAGCAATCTTATCTTTCGCAGAAGTTTTTGGACTATAAGTAGTCCAATGGATTACATCTTGCTCTTCTTTGGGGAATTTATCTTCGGATAAAATAAAAAAAGCAAAACGTTTATCTGCTTTTTCTTCTTTTGATAAAGAGGTAAGAGATAAAATTTCATTTTTAAGTTTTTCATTACTATCTGGATCAGTAACGGCAAAAATCTCGGCAATAATATTCTGTTTGTTTTTAATAACTGTCAAATCACGACCAGAAGTAGTACCAAGATTCATTACCCAATTATCATTTTCTGCCTTCAAATATTCAATGGCTTTTATTGATGCAACTGTCGTGAAAAGTTGATTGATAAATTCAATAAAATTGCAAGTTCCATTTTGAGGATAAGGCCATCGCATTGTTTTTTTAAACTTGAGGTCTGTAAGTTGGGTGACATCAATTTTATTTGCACGAAGGATTGCTTTTGAAATATGTTTTTTTAAGCATGCAAGATCAGTGTTTTTACTTTCGATTTTAGGCATTATTTTTGTTCTCCTTGAATCTATTCATTTTCATCACCCGTTCCGCTTTCTCCACGACTTTATCCGCCAGTTCTGCCGGACTGACAACTTGTACCGCACCGCCTTCGTTCAGAACAAGATTTATGATCTTGAAGTCCGGCACATCGTAAATCGTTACCAATAAACTGCCGTCCGCTTGCTCTTCGATGAGTTCTGATTCGTAATTTTCCCTGGAGTAAGGAATAGCATAATCGATAAAGCGTAAGACAACTTCTTCCACAACCGGGAAGTTGAACAAGTTTCCTTCGTTGACCTCCTGCACCAGACGCATATCAAGGGTAAATTTCCCCGGATAAATCGCCGCAAATTGAAAACGGTTCAGGGCAAGAGTGCGGATGGTCCGCTCCGGCAGAGTCTCGCCGTTTTCCGAAACGATGATCGCTTTCACATACCATAAGCCATCATAAAAAGAGAGGACATGGGGTTCAAGAATATAGCGTGTTTCTCTCCCCGTCATCCCTTTGCAGTATTTGACCGATAAGCCGCGACGGGATTGCCAGGCGGTGAAAACCTCCTGAAAGATCTCCGGCTTGACTGGAATTCTTGCTCCTTTGGCAACCAGAGCGATCAATGAAGCATTGACATCCAGTCCAGTCGGATTTTCGCACAATAGCGCATCAGCGGCACTTTGTATCTCGCTTGCCACTGGTTCCGGCATAATTGTTTCGGCAAGGCGTGCGCCGAGCGTTACCGCCCGCATTTCGTCAGCTTCCAGATTGGGGACTTCAAACTTCCACTCCGGATCAGTCAGATAATAGCCCCGTCTGCCATTGTCAAAGGCGATGGGGGCAGCGTACATATCCCGCAAGTATTGCACATCCCGCTGAATGGTCTTTTGCGAAACATTGTAAACTCCCGCCGCATCCAGAGAACGCAACGCTTTTTCCACAGTTTTATGATTGGGATAAACATTCTGCCGCAATAGCGAAACGATTTTCACCAGCCGGGTCATTTTAGTTACATCACTTGCCATAAAAACCTCTGTTTTTCTGATTTATTTTAATGTAATATAACACGCCAGACAGAATTTGTCCACCCATGTAATGTATTTTTTATATAAAACAATATTACAGGAGGCAAAATGGCTTATTATCACGGAGTTCAACAAACTCAAAAGTCCGGTCTGGATAAAGAAATGCGTTTGTCTGTCGATCCGGAGTTTACCTCTTTTGTGCGGAGCAAACGCAATTTTTACGCCATGAAAAACTTCACCGTCAAAGAGCAATGGATAATCATTCCGGCAGAAAAAAAGCATATCTCCTGGAAAGATCGAACAAGAAAAAAACATCAATGGGGCAAGTGACAGATGTTAAAGCAGCCGAAAAAATATTATCGATATGAATTTGTTTCTTCTGATCGGAGAAGAAAAGCCGGATTTCATCGGGAAATGACTTTGGCCTGCGATGAAGAACATCTCACATTTATCCGGAGTAAACGCAATAAACACGCTCTTTTTTACTATTCTGATTTTTCCTATGAACGGGAGGCAGAACCTTGGCCCGATCAACGTTCATGGAAACACCGTTGTAAAAAACGCCATCAATGGGTGAAACACCGTTATTCCCTGCGTGAATTGGATATGCTTCTTGCCGGGCGATGCAGTCAACACAATGCACACGAATTGCTGAAATTTTTAGAGAAAAATCCCGGTTGGATAAAATTTGATCTCCGGGACAATCCACTTATTGAAAATGCGATAGATCACTTGTCAAAATTAAAAAAAATAGACCGGGTTTCCACTCCCTTTTTTTATTTCTGGCAGTATCCGGTTGCAGTGATCAGACTGAAACAGGAAAAAGAAGATACATCCGTACAGAATGAAATAGACCTGCACGAATTTCTTATGCGTGAGTTCAGTTCCCGGGAAAGACATCAAAACAGACGGCTGCCGATTTCTCACAAATACATCAGCAATAAAAAAACATTTTTACGTCAGTGATGCTGAACGGATTTTTGTATCAGAAGCGATCGCACATATAAAATCTATGAGAAGACTCACAGAACAACTGCGTTGCCCAATCAGACCCGCAAAAGCCTGTTGAACGGTAACATTTGTTCAACTCTCATTTACCCTGAACAGGGCATTTAGCATAAATCTTTCTTGCCTGACTTGTTGATTTGAGCGAGAAGGTCTATCGCAATTATTTTTTGTGGGGAAACAGCGTTATTTGAAAAAAAGGGAATTGGATTAGTTGCTCTTTTGTGCCTTGTTGAAATTTCAGTTTGAGCGTAAAAATCCCTTGGCAGAGTACATAAGTAGGGTTTGGGGGTTATTTCAACGGTCGGCATTAAGTCGAAATTGTATAGTGGAAGTAATTTTATTTGACACCCTGACAACATCAGTACAAACTTGTGTCCTCTGTTTTTGAGGTAAGAGGTCGTCATTTTTCTCCAGCGGCAGGAGGTCGCCATTTTACGCCGTGTGTATTATAGAGAATTTTTTCTCTGTTGGAGGGCTGGCGACCTCCTATAGCGGAGAATTTCGGGGGATTTTATGCGATTTTTGCGTTCTCTGGCAGAGGATTACCATTCTCCACAGGGCTTCTATAACGGGATGAAAAAGTTGCAAATCTCTTTGGTACAAGGGCTTTTACGCAGGCAATAAAAAAGTCCGAATCAGTTATATGACCCGGACGGAGAATTTGAAATGGGGTGGTAGACCGGACTTGAACCGGCGACCTTCTGGGCCACAACCAGACGCGCTAACCAACTGCGCCACAACCACCATCATGTTCTATAAAATACACCGCTTTTTACATTTTGTCAAGGGAAAATCAAACTTTTTTTGCAATTTTTCCTCTTTTTTGTCACTTTTTCAGATCTTTTGCCGTTGCATCAGGGGCAACTGTGTATTCCTTACGCATGGCAAGGATCGCAGGGAGCATCAGGGGAATCATCAGAGCAAGAAGCAATGCCGAAGTGATGTAGATCCCTCTGACTCCGGAAAGCCAGATCACGCCGCCACCCAGAAATGAACAGATGATACCACCAGCTGTGTTGATGCTGCCTGACCATCCGAAATAGGTCCCCCGCAGCTCAGGACGGGTGATTTTGGTCAACATGAGCTGCAGCACCGGCTGAATGGCACTCACCGCAAAAGAGGAAAGAAAACGGGTGACGATCAGCATTTCCACATTGTTTGCCAGCACCATCGCCCCCGTGAATGCCGCTCCGGAAATCAATATGGGCAAAAGCAATTTCCGGGGCACCATGCGGTCACACAACCATCCGATGCAGAGTCCGGAAAAAAATCCTCCGAGAGAAGCCGCGGCACTGACGATACCTGTGTAAAATGCCGCTCCCTCAAAACCGTGGACCTTTTCCACCAGAAGCGCCATATAAGGCTGTACCAGACGGTTGGCAACTCCGAAACAGAGAAACAAACTCAAAAGCCAGAGTACCGCCGGAGTCGCCACCTCCCGGAACTTGTAAGGACTCTTCTGACGCTGCTTTTTCGCAAGCTTTACACTGAAGTCGTCTTTGGCAAAAAACTGCACCAGCAGGGCACTGGCAAGATAGATCCCGCCGCAGGTAAAAAAGGCAGCTGTGTATCCGTAATAGTGGACGATCACTCCACCAAGAAGATATCCCAGCATATTGCCGCTGGAGGTCGCCGTACTCAGGACGCCCAGGACAAATCCGTGCTTTTCCGGGGGAGTGGTGGAAATAAGAAGCGTCTGCGCCGGATTGACCGTTCCGGAAAAAAAAGAACAGACAAACCGGATCGTCGCCAGTACCCAGAAATTGGGCGCCAACGCCAGCAGCGGATAAAACAGAGCCGCCGCATAACTTGCACGGAGCAGCATCAGTTTACGTCCGAAACGGTCGGCAAGCATCCCCCACACCGCCGTGGCAATACACAAACTCACCATGGCGGCAAGGTAATAGATCGAAACATACACCCCCCGCAAATTGGCATCATCAATGTGCAGATTTTCCTTGAGCAGCAGCGGAATGAAAGGCATACAGCTGCCGAATCCCACCATGGCAAGAAATTGAGAAAGCCAGATGACAAAAAGATTGAATTTCCAGTTGATCCCGGAACCGGGAGAAAGAGAAGGCGTTTCCATGATTTTATATGTTTTTGATTTGTTCGCAGTTTATCTGCAAAATATACAACTTCCCCGGGAAAAAGTCAAATTTTCAGAAAAATCATTCTCCGAAAACTTGACAGTGACCGGAGAAAGGTGTATTTTAAAAACAGGAACCGCACTTTGCTGTTCTTCTCTTTCGATAAATTGCAGGACCAGAAATAATGAATATAAAAAGCTCAAGCACTCCCGGGCAGACAAAATTTTCTTTTACCCTCATCGAACTTCTCGTGAAAAGATCCAATCTCTGCTGAGATCGTGTGTACGGCCAAGAAGAAGGTTTTTCACCTGCCCATGGGCAGGTGAAGCTGTACAGCTTCACCTTAATAGAGCTTCTTGTTGTCATCGCCATCATCGCTATTCTTGCCGCTTTGCTGCTGCCCGCTCTGCAGCAGGCACGGGAGCGTGCCAGAAGTTCCGGCTGTATCAACAATCTGAAACAGATCGGCGTTGCCAATCAATCTTATTCCAGCGACTTTCAGGACTATATGGCACCTTCAACTAAAGAAAAGGTCTCCCTCTTTTACAAACTGGGTTATGTCAACAATCCCGGTCCAAATCTCTATGTCTTCAACAAGCCCGGCATCTGGCTTTGTCCGGCAGATATGCGCCGTATTGCAGTCATGAATACCAAATCCTACATCGTCGGTTCTGCACAATATTTCAACAACAGCTGCTTCTACAGCTACGGCAGCAACTACTATGCGGTGAACATCCCTATTATCATTAATCTGCAACTCAACCATCTGCGCAAGCTGTCAACGATCAAAACGCCTTCAAAGCTTATTGTAAATCTGGATTCTTACCGCCCGGAGCCCTCTGCTTGTACTTTTTCAAGCAATACATGGCCCTTCAAGCTGGCTGCGGGGTATGACTACAAAACCAATACTTTTATTGACGCATTCCGCCACGGCATGAAGATCCAGAACCTCAACGCCGACGGCAACGTGGTCACACGGGATTGGCGGGAGTATGACCGTTACGCAAACAAAGTGGCATGGGTCTCTCCTGACCGATGATAAGAGTGGTTTTGATCTGTACACTTTCTTTTTTTCTCTGCACTCAGCTGCGGGGAACACCTGCTCCCATGTATGACCGGGTCCCCGGATTTGCCCGGGCAGCGGCACTGGTGGACGGGGAAAAACTTTTGCAGATCCCGGGAAGCTTTCAGCTTTTGCACGACCTGATCCCCGGTATCCGGGAAAAGAAACTTGCCCCTGTGGATCTGGCACACCGTTATCTTATTTTTGCATCGGAGGATTTGAAAATCTACGGTATGGTGATCCACAAGGGCAAGGGAAGTCTGGAAAAACTTCGCTCCACTTTCAAAAGCAACCCCAACACCATCAGACTCCGTTACGAAAAGGAAGAGTTTCTTTCAGCGCTCTGGGCAAAAGAGTGCACGGTTTCTTTGCTTCTCAAGAAAGAAAAACAACTTTTCAAACATCTTTACAAAAGCAACACCATTACGGCTGCGGCAGTGATCCGTCTGAAAGAACTGCCGTACAAAAGTGTTGAAAAGCTGCTGAAAGAGTTCCCCGAATTAAAACATCTGGAAATCATAAGAGTCAATGCCGGAGGAAAAGAGCTGCAGACAGGAGCCCTGTTCCTCTTTGATAATCCCCGCTCTCCCGCCAAAGGATTCCGGTTGCTCAACTGGGGATTGACCTTTCTGCTGTGGCACAAAACCGGGAAATTCCGCATCATCCGGCAGGAAACAGAACAAAAAGAGCTGCGCTTCTATCTTTCAAAGCCTCCTGTGGGAGAGCTCGCCCGCCGTCTGGTCCCCAAAGCGCCGCCTGAAAAAGCAAAACGAACCAGTACAACCAATTTGAAACAGCTGGCAACGGGACTTTTTATGTACATGGTTGACCACAAAGAGCAGCTGCCTCCGGATCTGAATGAAATCTTTCAGCATTACATCCCTGACCCTTCCGTTTACATCGCTCCTTCTGACAAAAAGAGAGCTCCGGCAAAGCGCGGGGAGCTCCTGAAAAAAAGCAATACCAGTTATGTGTATCTGCTCCCTGGGGTTCCCTTCAAAAAGATCAAATCTCCTGCCCTGACTCCGGTGCTCATGGAACATCCCCGGTGCCTTCCCCCAAAAAGGGCGAAACTTATTGTCGCTTACGCCGACGGACACACCGCAGCTGTGAAGCTCCCTTCTCTTTCAAAGCTGAGCTGCCGCAACGCGGTGGAGGAACTGCTTAAAAGTTCAAAGGGGAAAATTTCCGCTGAACTCAGAGAAATCCTCCTTGAAAATGCTGCCGCTGCTGACAGGGAGATCAGCGGAAATCCTTGAAGGCATCGGGATCAAGTCCGATTTTTCTTTTGCTGAACTCAGGATTCCGGGCAATATAGTCTGTGATGCGGAAATTCTTTTGGGGCTGCATCTCCTTCACCCGTGCTTCACGGAAAGCGGCTTTACCGGCATCCCCCAGTTTATTCAGTACGAAATGCTCATACCACTGCTGCAAACTGTCAAAACGGTAAAAGAAGGTCAAAGCCTTCATCCGTGGATCTCCGAAAACAGCCGTTGGTTTGCGGTTCTGTTCTTTGCAGAAATCGTCGTAGGTCAGGGTCTGATTGTAGAATCTCCCCTGCCGTTTCCACTCTTTATTGAGAATGCCGCCGCCGTCATTGAGGGGCAGAGTCTTTCCATTGAGTTTATCGAATCCGATAATGGGCTTTTCATGTCTGGGAACACGGACAAAAAATCCGTTGTCATACTCCTTGAAGGTGCCGATATCCGAAGCGCCGAAGGTGGGATTTTTCACCTTCTGGATCTCCTGACCGACAAAAATACAGTGGTGGACCGAAGCAGGATACCCCACAGCTGTACCGATCCTGCCGTTAAGGGTCTTCCCTCTGAAAAAGACACAATGCCGGATCTCAAGGTTGGGACATCTGTGGAACTCATATCCGCCGAAAGGCGTGATTGCAACAGAGTTTTCAAGGATCATATTTTTCACATCTCTGCCCACAAAGCTCCGCTGGAGCGTTCCGTGGCGGTTGTCGCAGAAGATCCGTGAAATGTGGATGTCGGAGCTGTTCGTAACCATAACCGCCGAAGCGTGGGGATCACCGCCGGAACCCATAAAACACCGGAATGTCATATTATCCAGCCTGACAAACTCTCTCCCGTCGATAAGGGCGCCCCGCCGGAAACTTTTGTTGCCGTCGATGACGACTGCCGCACCGGGAGCACCGGCGATGGTCAGGACCTTCCCTTTGCTTCCTGTGGCGAAGACACGGAGCTGTTCTTTGTAAACACCTCCGGCAATAAGCACCGTATCTCCGGGGCCCGCCTTTTTGATGGCGGTGTTGATTTCAGAAAGCGCCTTTCCCCAGCTGCTGCCGTCGTTGACGCTTCTGCCTTTGGTGGAAACATAAATGGTCCGGGGAGAATCCTTGACAGGTGTTGAAAAAGTACAGGTGAACTTTTCTGATTTCTCCGAAACACGGGGTGCATTGGTCAGACGCTTCACAGCAGAGGGGGTGACAAGGCAGAGCGCCGTATAGCGCTGCCCCGGGCGCAGTCCGGTAAAGGTAACGGCGTACTCCCCGGCACCTTTGGCAGATTTGATGAACTTCTGATTGGCGCCTGTAATTTTTACTGTGGCTCCCGTATCGGTTCCGGAACGGATGAAAAAGGCGGCGCTGCCTGAAGTGATGCGTCCCTTCTCAAGCGCCAAACCTTCTCTGAGACACACTGTATCATAGCGGTACTGTCCGTTGGGGAATCCGTCGGCGCACTTTCCTGCGAAGGCATAGTGGTTCTTCAGGGTCAGATCTCCGGTGGCAAGGTCGTTGAAGAGGGGGGCAGGAGCTTTCCACGAAGCTGTTTCAAAAGCGGGGATCGTCCCTGTAACGTAGGCGTTCCACCCGGAAAAGGCGGGGCGCCCGGTATAGGATTTGCAGAAGATGTTGCCTCTCAGGAATCCGGAATCGGCTCCTGTCACATCTTCTGCAAAGAGATTGTGGCGCACCTGAGTTTGGGCAGGGAAGGCGACTTTTTTAAGAAATCCGCACCGTCTGACAATAAGCTGAGATGTTCCGGCAAAGGAGACATGCCCCATCATATTCAAGTTTTCCAGCCGCACATTGGAGCAGTTTTCGATCTTCAAAGCCCCATGCAGAGGCACAGCCATAAGCCCCCGTCCACGGATGATGATATTTTTCAAATTTCTCAAAGAAAGAGGTGTCTTCCGGGGGGAAGTCAGATACAAAGTCCCGCCTGACTGGAGCTTTGAAGCATCGTCAAAGACCACTTTGGGGTCATATCCTTTGACGCCCCGGTCGCCGCCCTTGCGGAAACGGGAGTTTTTCAGCAGACGGAAATCCAGATGAGCAGGATCAGCGAACTCTTTGGCAGGATCGAATTTACCATCCCGGGATCGGCAGATGCTCCGCTTTGCCTTGCCGTGATAATAGGTATCACCGGTGGTGAAGATCCCGTCCTCAATGAGACGTGCACGCATAAGTGAGGAAACATAGCTTTTTCTGACCCGGGCGCTGTCGCTCGGTGGTTTGATCCATATATCGCCGTATTTGTTATCAAAGGCAAAACAGCTTTCAATAAGGCAGTTGTCGAATTTGCCGCTGTAAAAGCGCTGCCCTGCCATATCTGAAGCGAAAGTGATGATATTACGCTGGATGGTGTTTTTTCCGGGACCATAGCAGAGAAGGTTGCCGCCGGAGTTGTTGAATTCGGTACTGTTGGCAAAGAAAATGCAATCCTCTACGATGGAGTCGGAAAATTTATTGAAGGTCACGCCGCTGCCGCAAAGGTAGACGATACACTCTTTCACAGAGCTTTTGACGGGATGGCGCATATAAACACCGCCAAAGGTGGATTTGTAATTCCCATTGGGCGTTGCAGAGTTGTATCCGCTGAACATGATGCCCCTGACGTGAAAATTTTTCACATCGTTCCCGGAGATCCTCAAGGCATCTCCTCTCAAAACTGAAAAGGTGATGCAGTGAAATTCCGGAGATCTGCCGTCGGTGGTCTTGATATAGACAAGTTTCCTTTTCTCATCAAAGAAGCTGCTCCCGGAACTCATTTCCAATTCTGAAAGAGATGTCACTTTTTTGTATTTCTGAACCGTATCTCTCTCAAGGACATACTCAGGAAGTCCGGCAACTTTACACATATAAACACTGCTTTTCCCCGGAACCTTTTTGAAAGCCGGAGCAGGTACATCGCCCCTCATGTGGACTGTCCCGTTGATTTTCGCCCGGATCGTAGTGGGGCGTTTCAGATCTCCTGCGAAATTGATCCTGACCTCTTCGTGATACTCACCGGGCAATATGGTAAGAGTATCCCCCGGAACAAGTTTTAATGCCCCCTTACGGATGGTTCTGAAGGGAGTTTTTTCAGAAAGTCCTGAATTTTCATCGGATCCTGTGAGACTGACAAAGTATTCGGCACCATCAAGAAACGACACCGTTCCCAAGAGCACAATAAAAAGAAAAAGCCGCATAAATATACCTCTGTTGAAAAACAAACAACTGCTTTTATTACAATACACCTCTCCGGCAAACTTTGCAAACAGAAATATCATAAAAACAGTATGTTTTCATCGGCAAAAAGCATCCCCCAGCTCTCCCTGAAAAAAAATGCACAAGACAAAAAAATCTGCTATTGTCCGGGAGTTTTGTAAAGAACGCCTTGAAAAATCAAAAATATGGTGCTATATTATGAAAATGTGAAGTGTCAAAGTACACATTCCGCAGTCAGTAAAAAGCAGGCGGAACACCATATAATCAGTAAAAAAATAAGGAAAAAACGAAGATGAAAAGAACTTTTCAGCCCTCCAATCGGCGCCGTAAACGCCGGATCGGTTTCTTTGCCCGTATGGCTACCCATGCCGGACGTCTGGTCATCAAACGCCGCCGTCAGAAGGGTCGGAAGAGACTGACCGCCTGACCAATTCCATATCAATTTCAGGGAACGGATCTTGGCGCTCCAACGCTTACATCTGCGTAAAAGCTCCAAACTGCAGCGCAAATCGGAGTTTGAGCGCCTGAAAAGTGCACCCTTCCGCCGTGCAGGAATGCTTATGGCTGTTTCTGTTGCACCGGGAGAAGGGAAATTTGCCAGGTTCGGAGTTATATGCAGCAGGAAATTCAGTCTGCTCGCCGTGGAACGGAACCGGGCCCGCCGGTTGATGTGGGAGTGTATCCGCCTGCTGAGCAGGCGGATCATGCCCTGTTGTGTTGTGCTGATCCCGCGCCGCAAGATAAAGGGGGCAGCTCTGCCGGAGGTAATGGAAGAGCTGATGAAACACCTTGCATCTGCGGGTGTCCTGAAGCCGGAAACACAGGAAGACACTGTTCTCTCCCGACCGGGATCCTGATTTTTCTGATCAGAATTTATCAGAAAACTCTCTCCCCGCTTCTCCCGGAGTGTTGCCGTTTTTATCCGAGCTGTTCCCATTACGCCGTTGAGGCACTCCGTATTCATGGATTCATGCGCGGCTTCGTACTGATGGTCTGGCGTGTCCTGCGCTGCAACCCTTGGTGCAGAGGCGGATATGACCCGGTGCCGCCGCCCAAATCAGGAAAAAGTAAACAATGAAGTTTGATAAAGCACAGCTCTTTGTGCTGGTTGTGGGCATTGCCATACTGCTTGCCTGGGATCCCGTATGCAAATATATGGGGTCGTTCCAGGTCCCCGTTGCGTCCCCGCCGACTGCTCCCGTCAACGCTCTTCCCGTTGCCACCGCAGCCCCGGTGTCCAAAGGCAAAGCCCCCGTTTCCCAAGCTCAGAAAAACATTGCCGCTCCTCAGAAAAAAAACAGGATCAGCGGTGTTGCTCCCATGAAAGCTGTGGAAGTAGGCAACCCCGATTTGAAACTGATCATCGACCCTGTTTCAGGGTCTGTCACCGATTTTATCGTTCCCGCTTACAAAAAAGCTGACCGGAAAGCCCATGTGCGGCTTTCACAACACTTGAGCAATGCTCTTACCTTTTCCAACCTTTCCCCCCTGCCTTTTGAAGGTAAAACAGTTGTCATCAGTGTCCGGCAGAAAAAGGCGGAAAATGCTCTGCAGCTCATTCGCCGCATCCAATATCCCGACGGCGGCATTGTCCGCCTTGAACAAAGCTGGAGCCTTGAGAAAACCGGGCGCAACATTGCCTGCAAGCTCTCTGTTATCAATGAATCCGATGCCCCCCGCACCTTCAACGGCTACGGTTTTACCGGAGGTATTCTGGGCACCTGGGCAAAGGTTTCAGGGGACACAGTCCGCACTCCCTCACACCGGTTGGATTACATGACTGCCAAAGGCAAATTCAAAGATATCGCCGCCGATGATGACGAGGAAGATATCAACGCTGCCAACGGTACTCTCGCCGAATGGGCAGGCGTAAGCAACAAATATTTCTGTCTGCTGCTTTCGGGCACTCAGACCTTCCCCCTGAAAACCAGACGCATCTTTCTGAGCGATGGTAAGGAAAGCACTCCTGCCGCAGGCTGTTCTGCTGAGATCCCCGCCTTTGTCCTCAATGCCAAAGAGAGGAAAGATTTCAGTTTCAAAGCCTATGCAGGTCCCAAGATCATCTCTGAACTTGAAGCTTTCAACCCTTCCGCAGGAAGAGTCATGCATCTTGCCTGGGGGCCTCTGGACTATCTGGCACGGGCTCTTCTGTGGATCCTGGTCAAGATCCACAGTCTCGGACTTTCCTACGGCTGGAGCATCATCGTGCTGACTCTGATCGTCAGACTGCTCTTCTACCCCGCCACAGCCAAAGCCAATACCTCCATGAAAAAAATGCAGCAGGTCCAGCCCAAGCTGCAGGCACTCAAAGAGCAGTACAAAGATAATCCCCAGCTGATGAACGCCAAGATGATGGAGCTTTACCGCACCGAAGGAGTCAACCCCTTCGGCGGATGTCTCCCCCTGCTGCTCCAGCTGCCCGTTTTTATCGCACTCTACACCACTCTCGACGGTGCTGTTGAGCTGCGTCAGGTCCCCTTCTGGTGGAGTCCCGACCTTGCCGGTCCGGACACCGTCTGCCACATCCCCCTTTACTTCTTTGATCTGGCGGTAAATCCTCTTGTCATCATCATGACCATTCTCATGATCATCCAGCAGCACATCACTCCCATGGGCGGCGACCCCATGCAGAAAAAGATGATGATGTGGATGCCTGTGGTCATGCTGCTGCTCTTCTACGATCTGCCCTCAGGCTTGACTCTGTACTGGAGCGTCAGCAACTTGTTCAGCATCATCCAGCCTCTCATCCAGAAGAGAGGCTCATACCAGACCGCGCCTACTGAGCCGGTCAAACAATAAAATATTTTTCAATACAGAAAGTATCAAATCATGTCGGAAGCTAACTTTGAAGAACAGAAAAAACGGATCGTTGATACCCTTTCAACCATGTTTGGATTCCTGGGGCTCAACGGTGAATTCCGTCTCGAAAGCAAACCCAACAACCGTATCGGTGTCAAGATCAGTTCCAACGATGTGGGCAGGATCATCGGTCGCAGAGGACAGACTCTGGAAAGTCTTCAGCTGGTCCTCAACCGTATCGTGAGCAAAGATGACAAGGAGTTCCCTCTGGTACTGCTGGATATCGACGGATATGCTGACGGTGAGCGCGGTCCCAGAAAAGAAAGCGATGAGGGCGACGATACTGAAGGCGGCCGTCCCGCACGGGGATTCCGCCGCCGGGAACGGAATGACCGTGATGAATACGGACAGCGCCTTTCCTCAAGAGAACAGCTTGAGCGTCAGGCTCTCGACGCCGCCAAAGAGGTGAAACGCTGGGGAGATCCCATCAAGCTCCCCGAAATGAACGCCCATGACCGCCGGATCATCCATCTGGCACTCAAGGAAGATCCCGAAGTGGGCACTGAATCCGAAGGCGAAGGCGCCATGCGGCAGGTGGTGATCTCACTGAAAAAACAGGATCAGGAGTAACTTTTTCTCAACGCCGCAGAATCTTTTGCGGCGTTTTTTGATTTTCAGGGGACTTGCAGATCTCATGAATCCGGATCAACATTTTGATTATCTCGTTATCGGCGATCCTGTGGCGCACAGCCGTTCACCGCAGATGCAGAACGCCGCATTTGAAGCTTTGGGTTTGGGACGTCCTTACGGTAAGCTCCGGGTCGACCCGGCAAAGATCGGGGAGTTCGCCCGATTTGCAAGAGCAAACCTCAAGGGCGTTAATCTGACAGTCCCCCACAAACAGGTCATCATTCCCTTCGTGGATGAGCTTTCACCTCAGGCAGCAGCTTGCCAGAGTGTCAACACTTTGAAAATCGTCAACGGCAGACTTTACGGATTTTCCACCGATGGCGCCGGTATCGCAGGTGCCGTCAGAGAGAATTTCAGAATCTCCCTGAAGGATCTCCATGTGGTCATGCTGGGGGCAGGAGGCGCAGCCACTGCCATCGCCTTTGAACTGGGGTGGCAGAAAAGCGCTTCAGTGGTCATTGCCAACCGCAGTGCGGATAAAGCCGAAGCCCTGGCTGAAAAGGTGCGCCGCTACTGCCATGATACACACTTTTTCGCCATCCCGCTGGCGGATGAAAGCAAATTGGCTGCTGCCATTGAAAAGGCGGATCTGCTGCTTCAAGTCACCAGTCTGGGGCTCCACGATGATGATCCCGTTCCTATGGATCTTGAACTTTTGAAAAGAAATCCCGCCCTGCGGGTCTTTGATGCCATATACCGTCCGACGCCCCTCTTGAAACGGGCAAAAGAACTGGGACTCCCCGCTGCCGACGGCAAGGAGATGCTGATCTATCAGGGAGCGGCGTCCTTTGAGATCTGGACAGGGCTGAAACCTTCCATCGAAGCCATGCGCCGCGGATACAATCAAACAGAGTAAAGGAACAGCAAGATGCTTACAGAACTCCCTCTGGCTTCTTACGACTGGTGGCAGCGCCTCGGATTATGTTATCCGGCGGCGTGGGGCTTTGCCGTGTTTTCGGTCTTTACTCTGGGCGCCTGTCTGGGGAGTTTTCTCAACGTCTGTATCTGGCGCATCCCCCGGGGGGAATCGGTGGTCACCGCCCCCAGCCACTGTACGACCTGCGGCGCAGATATCCGCTGGTACGACAATCTGCCTGTTATCAGCTATCTGGTTCTCAGGGGCAGATGCCGCCACTGTCACACCCCCTATTCATGCCGCTATCTGGTGGTGGAAGCTCTCACAGGGACACTTTTCACCGCCGTGCTGCTGAAAGCGGGTTTTGCTCAGCAGGTGCCGTCGGTACTGCCTCTTTACTGGTGGTGCATACTTCTTGCTGTCAGTTGTTCATGGATCGATGCCAAGTGCCGCATCATCCCTGATGCCCTGACCTGGCCTGCCATCTTCTACGGTATCGTGCTCCATGCGCTGATGCCCTCTGCCTGCGGCATGACAACGGCTCTTTCCGGGGGACTTTACGCCTTCTTCTCAGCGCTGATCCCTGGAGCGTTTTTGAGTATCTTTGCCATTGCGGGAAAAAAAATCACAGGCAAAGATGTGCTGGGGTGGGGAGATGTGAAATTCATCGCCGCCAGCGGTGCTCTGCTGGGGTTTCCCGGTGCACTTTTTGTATTGCTGGCAGGTTCTCTTTCGGGAACCGTCTACGGAATCATTCTCTCCTCCATCCGCAAAAGAGCTCTGAAACGGTGCACCATCCCCTTCGGACCTTTTCTCGGTGCCGCCGCCGTCATCTGGACTCTGGCGGGGAACTGGATCTGGCACTGGTATCTGCTGTTTTCAGGAAAATAAACTCCATTAAACATAAGGAATCACGATTTATGAAAATTTTCTCTGCTGTCCTCGTGGCGCTGCCCCTCTTTGCCGGGTGCTGTGCCTCTGCCCTCCCTGTCCCCCAAGCCCCCGTTCCGGCGGTCAAAGCTCCCGCCAACCGGGTCAAACTCCAGCTGCCTCCCGCCATTTACGCCGTTCCCGGCGTTGAGAGCTGTATCTACTTTGACAATGTGGTCTGCGTCATCAATCCTGACAACTACGTCTTTGATGTGAAGTGTGCCAAAGGGCGCAACGATCAGAAACGCTGGCGCTACACACCAGCTGCCGGAGAAAAGGGCTCTTTCGATCTTGAACTGACCGTCCTTTCAGACAACGGCGTTGAAGCCGTGGGTAAAACCAAAGTTATCGTCACCCCTGCCAATACAGGCAAGGGCAAAAACTTTGCCATACTGGTCATGGGCGACAGTTTGACCGCCGCCAGTGTTTACCCCAAAAGAATATATGATCTGCTCACCAAAAACGGTCATCCTCAGGTCAAATTTCTGGGCACTACCGGCAGAACCAATTCCACCGTCAAGCACGAAGGCTACGGCGGCTGGGCGTGGAAAACATTCCTGACCAAGACTCAGGCACGGAAAGTCGCCCCGGGAGAAAAGCCCCGCGCCTACTACCGTGCCAGCCCCTTCCTTTTCAAGGGCAAGTTCAGTCTGGCACAGTATCTGAAAGAGAACCACCAGAGCAGAGTGCCTGATTTCATCACCATCCAGCTGGGTGTGAACGATGTTTTCGGCGCCACCGATGCCAACCAGAGCACCGTCATCGCCAATATCCTTGGAAACGCCGATAAACTCATTGCCGCCTTGCGCAAAGATGCCCCCAACGCCGTTATCGGCGTGGGACTTGTCACTCCCGGTGCCCGCACGCAGGATGCTTTCGGCAACAACTATAAAAACGGACAGACCCGCTGGCAATACAAGAAAAATCAGCATGCTCTCAACGCCGCCATGCTGAAAAAGTTTGCGAACTATCCTGACAAAAAGGTGTTCCTTATTCCCACCAATGTGAATCTGGATTGCGAAAACAACTTTCCTGCCCGCAAAGAGGCTGTCAACGGTCCTGAATTCAAGGGCAACCGGCGTGTAACCACCCGTCAGTCCAACGGTGTCCATCCTGCCCCTGCAGGCTACGATCAGATGGGCGACACCTTCTACTGCTGGCTCAAATATCAGCTTTCAAGGTAAGGGAAGATGGCAGACTGGGTACTCCCGATCCTCGGCTCGGCGCTGACACTGGGCATATACGATGTTTGCAAAAAACACGCGGTCCGTGAAAACAGCGTCATGCCGGTGCTGTTTCTGGCGACACTTTCAGGGACGGTCTTTTTTCTGATCCTGACGGGGATCCGGATATTTTTCGCCCCGGTGTCTCTTGACTGGTCGGCAAAAGTACTGCTTCCGGTCTTCCTGAAATCCGTGCTGGTCGCCGCCAGCTGGGCATTTGTATACTACGGCTTGCGGGAGTTGCCGGTTTCCATCGCAGCTCCCCTGCGGAGCACTGCTCCTCTGTGGAGTCTCATCGGCGCCATGCTGATCTTCCATGAAATGCCTGTCCGCTGGCAATGGCTGGGGATCGTGCTCATATTTTCGGGATGTCTGCTTTTCACATTGATCGGCAAAAAGGAAAATTTCTCGTGGCACTCCCGGGGATTCTGCTGTACGATGATCGGCACACTGCTTGGAGCGGCATCGGCATTGTCTGATAAAGTCCTCCGTGCGACACACCACATCCCTCCTGCGACACTGCAGTTTCACTTTTCATGGATGCTGGTGGCAGTACTGGGAGCAGCACTGCTTTTCAAACACTTCAGCGTTCCTGTCAAAACAGGATTCCAGTGGCGTTGGAGCATTGTCTTTACAGGGGTGCTGCTGATTATCGCTGATGCCCTTTATTTTTATGCTTTGAGCCTCCCTGACGGGCAGATTTCCATACTTTCTCTGCTCCGCAGGTCCAGCGTTGTCGTTGCCTTTACGGTGGGCGGCGGCATATTCAGAGAAAAACTGCTTCTCCCCAAAGGGGCGGCGCTTATCGTCATACTGGCAGGAACTGCCATATTATCTTTATGCAAATAAAAGCCGTCACACTCTTTTTCTGTCTGACAGCACTTCTTCTGAAAGGAGAAGCGCCGGCATCGCTGCTGCCTGAATGGCAGAGAAGTGTCCCTGCTTCAGAAAAAAAGGTGAGTCTTCCCAACTGGCGTTTCATCAACTGGGGCAGAAAGCTCCCTAAAAAGAAACACTCCGGCAGATACAATTTCATCACAGCTGTCAACGGCAGACTGCATGCTACCCTTGAAAATCCGGATGATCTTAATGCTGTAAATATGCTTTACCGTTCTCTCGTGCTGAAAGATTCCGGAAAAATGCTTTACCGTCTGAAAGCCGTCATGGTCAACAATACCCCTCAGAAAGCACTGGTCAGACTCCGGATGACCGGCACAGGCGCCAGAAACTCTGTGCAACAGCGTTTTTTCACTGTTTCGGGAACTCCTTCAGAGAAAGAACTTCTTCTGACGGTTCCTGCGGGAAGCAGGGGACTGCAGATCACACTTGCGCTTCTGGGCCCCGGCAAAGTCACCTTTTCAGAACTGCAGCTGACAAGGGAGCTGCCGCCTTCGGCAGCGGAACAGACGGCACAGCTCCCTTCTGTATTCACTCTGCCGGAAAAAACCCCTGTCGAATTGGAGATCCTGCTGCCGAAGGAGTTCAAATTGCTCCCTGACAACTCAGTGAACGTTACCCTTCCCTGGGGAGTACGGCTGATCAGCCACTCCCACAATGTTACCATAAAAGATGTTGCGCTGAAGGTCAGAAAAATGAGTGTTACCACATTAAAAAAAGGCTCCTCCTACTCTGACTCCTCCCGCGTTTTACTGCTTCTTGGCAGTGATCTGGCTGCTTCAGACAAAGTACTGTCAGGATCGGTCTCTCTGAGTAAAAAGGATCAATCGGGAGAAGAGGTCTATTTCAGGATCAGGACAGTGAAAGACAGTGAAGCAGTCCCCCCAAGGCACTTCAAGATCGCCCTCTCCTCATTTGACAGGATGTCGCCCCATGAAAACAGCTATGCAGTTGACAGTGCCATGCTCCGCAGCGGAGCTAATATATTGTTCACTCCCCGTACAACACTTCAGCCCCGTCAGCTGCGGACGGCGAAAATGAGTCAGCGTCATCAACTGCATCTGACATCGGTGCGTGCGCAGAAACACTGCTATTACGAAGCGCTCAGAGATGAGACTTTCTGGGGAAAACACTTCATCCCCGCCCTGAGAAGGCAGATCCTGCAATACGGAACACGGAACATCAACACCATTGTATGCGACAGTTTTCTGGGACAGCAGCGTGCCATTTTCTGCTGCTGCACCCTCTGCCGCACGGAATTTGCTGACTTTGCCCCCCATCTGCCCCAAAGGGATATCATGTATCTTTCACAAGGCATCCTGAACGCACGCTATGCAAAGGATCTGCGAAAATTCCGTCAGGCGCGTCTGAGAGCCCTGTGGGCAGGGGCACGGCTCCATATACCTGTAGACAGCCGCAGCTTTACCCGCCGGCCTGCATTGATCCCCCTTTACTCCCGGGATCAGGTTTGGACCACGCCTTTTGAAGTGCACTCTCAGGAAGCTGTTCTGGAACTCCAACCGGGAGTGATACTGCCTGACGACAAAAAATATGATCCTGCAATCAATTTTCTTGCAGCATCGGCATTGTACAAAAAATTCCGCAAAACCTTCTCACAGCGCACCGCTCTTACTGCCAGGATCACCCCTCTTGTCAAACATATTTCGCCGGAGGAGCTGAAATTTGATCTCTTCAATTTGTTTTTCTGCGGCTTTTCAGGTGTTTGGATCGACTTGCCTCCGGGAACCGATTACGCCTTTCGCGCCGCCATTGCCAGATGTTCCTCCGCCATACGGGAAAATGAATCTTTTTTCCGCAGAAAAGCTCTTGCAAAACACAACTGGACCCTTAAAAGCAGTGCGCCTGTGCTTGAGATACCGCCTGTTGTTTCTTCAGGGGGGACTCTTCTTGATCTTCCCCGTTCCTGTGCGCCGTTGAAACTTCTGGTGTGGGAATGGGGCGGAACCACCCTGATTGCCATTGGAAATTTTTCCTCAGGAGCTCTCACTTCCACACTGCTCTGCCAGGCGGCACCCTCCCGATGGCAGGGGATGGTCAACGGCAAACTCATCAAAGGCAGTGATCTGCGCACCAAAGGAACCGAAGTGACTGTGCCGCCCCGGAGCTGGATTTTCCTCAAATTCAAGGGAATATAAAAAACCGCCCTTTGCCGGAAAGTTCCGGACATCAGGCGGCAAGTCGGGAAAACAACGATCAATTCCTGCGGTCTACGGGGATATTTTTGCGCAAAAATGTGGGCACATCCAAATTGACTCCGTCCACGATCACAGGGGGAGTGCCCTCCATGACGCCCAGCTCATTTGTCTGGGCAGAAAAGAGATCGGGCTGGAATTCCTCTTCCCCTTCCGCACGCTTTTTCCGTCCCTTGCGGGTGGCGGGGGCGTTTCCGGCGGCGCATTGTCCCGGTTCACTTTTCTCAAATTTGATGGTCAGCACCACCAGCTGCATCTCCCTGCCCCAGGCGCTGTCGGCACCGGCACCGATAAGGACCTCGCAGTCGGGGGAGACATATTTCTGAAGATTTTCAAAAATCCCTCTGGCATCTCCCAGAGAAAGTCCGCTGCCGCCGTTGAGGATCATCAGGACGGCATCTGCCTTTTTGAGTTTTGAACTGCCCCCCAGCATGGGAGAGTCAAAAAGATTTTCAACAAGTTTGCGCTCTTTTTCCGGATCCTCCGGATCAACAGAGGCGTGCCCGATGCTGCACAAGGCGTGCTGCCTGCAGAGCAAAGCGCTCAAGGTATCGTAATCCGCCGCCAGCCGGTTCCCGGAGCAGAGGGGCACAGCCAGAGCCATGGCGGATTCAGCCATGACTCTGTCGGCAAGAGCAAAGGCCTCTTCATGAGGAACTGATGATTTCAAGGTGCAGAAAAGCAGATCATTGGGCACAACGACAACTGCCCCTGCCAGAGGGAGCAAATCGCAGTTGATGGTGTTTTCAGCCAGTTTCGTTCTGCCGCCGCCTTCAAAAAGGAAGGGTGTGTTGAGCAGAAAAACAGTAGGTATCTTCAACTTTGAGGTGACGCTTTGTATCACCGACATGGAGCCGGTGCCGAAACCTCTGCCCAAACCGGCGATGACCACCAGCAAAGGCGTTCCTTCCAGAACTCCTGCCAGGGTCTCTCTTTCGACGGCGGCGGCGGCCTTACCGTCGTTGACTTTGCCGCCACAGCCTCTGCCGCCGCGCCATTTGACACCGGCAAGGATAAGATTTTCTTCTGGGAGACCTGAATTTTTCAGAGCCTCAGCGTCACAGTCAAAGCCCAGAAGTCTGAGATTTTCAGCGCCGGGGAGCGTATTGAGGATTCCGGTGATCCGGCATCCTGCCGACCCCACTCCGAGTACAGTCAATTTTTTCATGGTCAAAACTTGAATGCTTTCCATAATTTACCGATCCACCGGGGCAGATACAGCCAGATATTGTTCATACTGTCGATAAAACCCTGAAACGCACCATCTCTGCCGCCGGCAAAGGAGCGCTGATAGTCCGCCCCCACTTTGAGAGCCCCCCAGACGGCGCTGTAGCGGGGAGAGTCCAGATTGGTCAGAGAGCCGGAGGCATCTGCCACACTGCCCACCCGGCAGGGTATGCCGAAAACCTTTGAAAAGATATCCAGAGCGGGGGAGTACAAAGCACCGCCGCCGGTAAGGATCCCGCTTGCCTGTCCTCCCGGGATGTGGATCTTGCGGGCGACCTCTTCAAAGATCTCCCGCAGCCGTGCCTCGATGATGGTCTCAAACTGGCAGAGGGGGATCTCACGGGAGCCGCCCATGGGGGATTCTATGCGCAGTGAGTTCAAATTCTGCTCAAAGGCATTTTTCAAAGTACCGTTCTCAAAAAGTTTGCGGCAGGCGGTGAAGGTCAGTCCCAATCCGATTGCAAGATCGTTGGCGACATGGTCAAATCCCAGCTGGAGTGTTCCGGCTTCAAGGACACCGCCGTCATGGGCAGTGAGATAATCGGTGCATCCGGCGCCGATGTCGATGAGGAGAGCTCCGTCATCGACTTCCCGTTCAGTCATGATCCCTTCTTTGGCGCAGATAGGCGCATAAACATGGTAAAGTCCGGCGTTTTCCAGTTCAGAGTTCTTCACCAGATTGTCAAAGTTATCAAGGCGGGGGACATGTCCCTGTACGATCAATACCTTGACCTCCAGCTTGCGTCCCCGCTGATTGAGGGGATTGCCCACAAGTCTGCCGTCAAGGCGCCAGTAGATATCGTCGGTATTGATGATCTGCCAGTCAGAGGCAAGTTCAATGACCTGAGCATTGGAGCGCGCTTCATCCATTTCCTCTTCGCCGACCACGCCGTTGCGGACCGCAGCCGTTCCGATGCCGCTGGTGCACAGGACACCGCTGCCTGAAACAAGAAGGGTCACAAGTTTGCTGCGGAGCAGCTGGTTCCCCGAGGAGTCATCAGCCTGAGTCAACGCCTGCTCAAGAGCTTTTGAAGCAGACTCCATGTTGCGGATTTCGCCTTTGACCACGGAATCGCCTGAGGGAGCGCTCCCCCGGCCGATAACACTGACAGAGTCACCGGTCACTTCACCGACCAGTATGTTGATCTGAGAGGTGCCGATCTCGATTGCTGAAACGATTACAGGAGCTTTTGCCATAGATTTACCGACTCAGTTGTATTTCCCAAAACACAGTTAAAAAAAAGATGAACGATCCGCATAGTTCAAAATATAACTGTATTTTATTCAAAAGTCAACTGCCGCTTTGGAATTTGACATAAAAAAACATCAACTGACTTGACATTTGCCAAAAAAAGGTGTACTGTAAGTACCGGACAGCTCTGCTGACGTAAAAAAATGCTGTCCGCAACACCAACAACAAAAAAAGAGCAGGAGGTATTACCATGCGCGCACTTTCCAAGATTTCCCCCGATTGGTGGGATTACACGACTCTTGACCGCGAGATCCTTGACGAAGCGGCAAAAATCAACATCGACAACCTGAAGTCTTTTGAGCGTCCCGGTTTCAAGATCAATATCTTCGACACCTATCAGGAGTTCTACTGTGCAGAGGCTCTTGAGTACATCGACGCCTGGAAAAAAGCAACTCCCGACAATCCCTGCGGTATCTGCGGTCCCATCGGTCCCACCGAGCAGCTGCCTCTGGTCGCCCAGATCGTCAACGCCACCGGACTGAGCCTCAAAAACGCCCACTTCTGGGGCATGGATGAGTGGGCTCTTGGTGACAAGGCTGCCGGGATCGACTTCCCTCTGGGTTTTGCCAAAGCTGATATGGAGTTGTGCTTCAACCGCATCCGTCCTGAACTGCGTATGCCTAAAGAAAACATGCACTTCCCCTCCGAAAACCTCCAGGAGTACATCGACACCTACAAGCAGGCAAAATGCCTCATCATGCAGGGCGGACAGGGAGAAACCAAGCACTGGGCATTCAATGATCCTGTGAAACGTGAAGGCAAATACAAAGACAATCCCCCCACTCCCGAAGAGTACCGTCAGCTGGGGACCCGTCATGTGGAACTGCACCCCATCACTCTGATCCAGAACGCCCGCACCTCCGGCGGCGGTACCGTGCAGAATGTTCCCTCAAGTGCCTTCACTGTCGGACCTCAGGAAACCTGGATGTGCGACCGTGTCTCCATTTGGCACCCCGGACACCATGACAACCCCTTCGGTATGCGTCTGACCACCTTCATGATCTCCCAGAAGATCGCTGACAGCGCCGTGCCCATGTCACTGCTTGCCCAGCATGATGATGTGGTCTTCAACTTCTACCGGCCCGGTTTCGGTGTCTGCGACGTGGAGATGCATTGATCATGAAGAAAGTTGCATTTGCCATCGCCTGTCATCCTGATGACATTGAATTCATGATGGCTGGAACTCTGACCCGGCTCAAAGAGGATCTGGGGTATGAGATCCATTATATGAACATCGCCAACGGTTCTCTGGGCAGCGAAGTTTACAAAGCTGAAGAGCTGATCAGGATCCGTCGTGAAGAAGCCATGAACTCCGCCAAACTCATGGGGGCAGTCTACCACGAATCCATCACCAATGACCTGGAGGTTTTCTACAATACCGAGCAGCTGACCAAGGTGGTTGCCGAGATCCGCAAGGTAAAACCCCAGATCGTGCTGACCCACGGTCCTTATGACTACATGGAGGATCATGTGAATGCCGGGCGTCTGGCGACTTCAGCAGCCTTCTGCCGCGGCATGATGAATTTCCGCAATGTCTCTGAACCCATGTTCAGCGACGAAGTGGCTGTTTATCACTCACTGCCTCTGAGTTTGAAGGATCAGTTGAACAAGCCTGTGATCCCCGATGTCTTTGTGGATGTCACCAATGTTGTCGAGAAAAAGCGTTCCTTCCTGAACTGCCACCGCTCCCAGAAGGAGTGGCTGGACGCCTCTCAGGGACTGGATGCCTATCTTGACGATATGCAGAGCCGCTGCGAAGCCATGGGAAAACTTTCCGGCTTCTGCGCCTTTGCAGAAGGCTGGATCCGTCACAATCCCTGCGGTTTCTGCGCTGAGGATTATGATCCTCTTGCCGAGATCGCCCGTCCGGGAGTCAAGTGACCCCACTGTAAACGGCTGAAAAAGCAAGCGGAAAAAGAGTTTCCACAAAAAAGCTCTTTTTCCGCTTTTTTTTCAGGCTCTTTTCCCTTGCAAAGCGGCGGCGGAGAGCTTTTTTCCCTTGCAAAGCGGCGGCGGAGAGCTTTTTTCCCTTGCAAAGCGGCGGCGGAGAGCTTTTTTCCCCAGAGT
>JAFTIE010000266.1 GCA_017457065.1 Lentisphaeria bacterium | reverse complement strand
GGGCGCGCCGACTCATGTCGGCGCGAATGGAGTGAAACCCGAGCAACTAAGCCCTCCGGAGATCAGCCGGAGGCTGTCTCCGGGGGGCGCTGTAATCAAAATGAACGTTGTACCACCTTCGCCGGAGCTGAACACGTTCTAAAAAAGTATTATCGTTGCACCACTTTGGTGCGCCACCTCCGCCGCAAGAGAGGGGGCTTGGGGGAGAGAGGCGCTCAACGCCTCTTTCCCCCGACACCGCCGAGCCCGTGAAATCACTCGCAGCCAAAGGTATGACTGATAGCCCTGCCCCCCAGTACTGTATAGCGGTCTGATAATGTATGCCTGATACCTCAGCCCCCACTACTGGATGACGCTCTGATTTTGCCTGAGTGTGCGGTGCGGTTCAGCCGGGCGTTTATTTCTCCCAGGCGGTATTGCCGAGAATTCCTTCTGCAAAGAAGACCGGAGCGTAACCCTCTTCAGTTGCCCAGCGGATAGCTGTTTCCATACGCTCCGTGTGGTCGGGCAGGTAGTTGAAGTAACTGGGGAATGTGTACTGCTCATGGGTTTCCAGACTGAGCAGCTCATGGTGCAGTGAAGCGGCTTTGACTTCGTTCAGCTTGGGGACGATATCTTCCGGTTTCCAGTAGTTGCAGATCAACATACCGTGAAGGTAGATCACACTCTGAGCGAAGCTGTAAAGAATCTGCTCCTGTTCCAGATAGAGACACTCCCGCAGATTCTGGAAGAATCCAATGTCGCACAGGTGGGCGGCTTTCTGCTTTTCTGTCAGGGAAGTTTTGGGGTTGATGAACTGGCTGGTCATGACCCGGACACCCCGTTTAACAAGCTCCTCCATGCCGTCTGGACGGATCATAGACCAGTGAGCTGCCACAGGGGGAATAAAACTGCTTTCCCCGGCAAAGCGGCAGATCTCCCCTTTGATCAGATCGTAGTCAGCAGCCACTTTTTCAGCCGTTGCGTTCTGGTAGGGACGGTCAGGGAATTCTGAATAGGCGTGCCAGGACATTTTCAACCAGTCGGCATTGTCGGCGAATTCCCCCTTGTAGGTGTCGGGCATGGAGCTCAATTCGCAGAACTCGTGGTCATTTCTGAAAAAGAGGTTCAAGGTGAATTTGGTGCCGTATTCGTCGTGCATCTTCTTGAGGAACTTCAAATAGAACTGATCAAAAAGTGAACGGGGCTTTGTCTTGACGATTTCGGTCCAGAAGAAACTGTTGTCGTCAATGAGAAAGTTGTAGCGCTTGAAGGAGTCTTTGTCGTAGAGAACTTTGATGGAGTGGGTCACTTTTCCCAGAGTGTTTTCCGCCGTCATGGTGATTTCTGTGATCTTTTCTGAAACAGGTATGACCGCAGTGAAGTGGGCCCCCAGACGCTGTGCCTCAACACCGTTGACGGTGACAGCAGCATCTTCATCGGCGACTCCGGAAACGGGCAGCGCCAGGACTCCGTCAGTGACCTTCCCGTAGAATTTGTTGACGATGGTACCATTGCGCAGTGATGTGATCTGATTCATATTGAAAAGCTCCTTTGTCAGATTTCAGCAATAACAGAAACTGGGATCTGAGTCACTTCTCCCGGATAGGGGAGGAAACTCATGGTAAGGAAAAACTCCCGGTCATCAGGGAGTTTATCCAGATTGACCAGATTGCAGATACCGCTTACTCCTGCATCAAAAAGCCGCAGGAACACTCCATCCAATCGGGCGCTTTCCCAGGCATCGGAAAAGAGATATTTGACACCGTTCTTTGCCAGATGGTCAACGGCATCAAGGGTGAGATAGATTCTTCTTGCGGGTTGGTATCCGTCATCTTTGCCGCAGAGGGCATTGATAACCATCCATTCCTGCCAGGGGCGTCCGTTCCGTGCTTTTTCAAGATCGGCGGGTGTGATACCATACTCTTCATTTGGGGGAGTGATCCGTAAAAGAGCCGTTTTACGGCGGTAGAAATCCCGCAGATCGGTGTTCCGGGCGTGTCTGCCGTCATCTGTTTCGGCGATGTGTCCCGGAAGATCCAGATAGCTTGTTTCCATGGAGCCGTAACGGAAATGATAGACCATGCCGGTGTAGGCGGTCTTTGCGGATTTCAACGGGATCCTTTCAGTGAAGATGTGCGCACTGTTGAAAGGCGCTGTCAGATTGACAAGTTCCATGATGCCAGCCCCCCTTATTTTTTGTTCAATCCGCCGAAGCGGCGTTTTCTGCTGCCGAAACTTGCCAGAGCTTCAGCGAGAGTGTTCTCATCGAAGTCGGGCCAGTAGGTATTGGTCACATAGAGTTCGGAGTATGAAAGCTCCCACAGCAGAAAGTTGCTCAGCCGCAGCTCTCCGCTGGTGCGGATCAGCAGATCCGGATCGGGGATGTCAGGGGCATAAAGATAGTTGACAAACTCCTTTTCATCGATGGGAGCAGTTCTTTTTTCGGCGATGATCTTGTTGACAGCATCGACGATCTCAGCTCTGCCGCCGTAGCTGAGGGCAATATTGATGGTCAGAGTGTCGTTCTTTTCGGTCTGTTTGATGGCGAACTCAAGAGCGGTACGGGCGGCAAGGGGCAGATCGGCAGTGCGTCCGATGGTACGGAGCCGCACGCCGTCACGCATCATATTGGGCAGTTCGCTTTTGGCAAATTCAGAGATAAGTCCCATGAGTACTGCGACTTCATCTTTTGGACGCTTCCAGTTTTCGGTGCTGAAAGCGTAAAGAGTAAGATATTTGATCCCGGCTTTTATGGCTGCCCGTGCCGCCACACCGATTTGCCGTGCGCCTGCTTTGTGACCATCGGAGCGTGTCAGTCCCCGCTCCTCTGCCCAGCGGCCGTTGCCGTCCATGATTATAGCAAGATGATTGACCATTTTTATCCCTTCAAATTTAAAGACTTGGCATGTTGCTTAATTTACAGCATTGACGGTCAAATTGCAAGGGAGAGCGCTGTTTTTTTCTCTTTTTAAGCAAAAAATGGTTTGCTTTTGCGGGAACCGGGTTGATAAAGGGGACCGAACGCATTATATTATGATTCGGAACACAGCGGACCTGTGCCGCTTTTCACTTAAAAAAAGTAACAAGGGGGAAATTTGTATGGACGATTTTTTCAAACAAATCTGGCAGATGGTCGTTGACAGCCGTGTATTGGCAGTTGTGGGGGCTGTGATACTGCTTCTGGCGGGGTGGCTCATTGCTTCACTGCTGGCGCGCAAAACTTCTTATCTGGTACGGACCATTTCTCCCCGTACTCCCATGCTGCCCGACGGAACTCCGGCTCCCATGAGTCAGGCAGACAGTGTGGCAGGGAAGGTGATCTATGTGATCATTATGCTTTTCACTGTTCTGGGATGTCTTTCCATTCTCAAGCTTGATGCCGCTGCAACGCCTTTGCAGGAGTTTATCAGCTCCATCGCACGCTATGTGCCGAATATTGCGGGAGCTCTGCTGCTGGGTGTTATCGCCTGGATCGTGGCAGGGATCGTCCGGATCCTGACCAGGACCGCCATGAGCAAAAGCGGACTTCATGAAAAACTTGCCGCTCAGACCAAAGCCAAAGATCCCGATTCTGTCGCTGAGTATACGGCAAAGACCATGTATTACACCGTTTTTCTTTTCTTCCTTCCCGCTATTCTCAACACCTTGAAGATCTACGGCATCACTGCTCCTCTGCAGGCAATGTTTGAGAAGGTCATCACCTACATCCCCAACGTGGTTGCCGCTGCTGCTATTTTGCTTGTGGGGCTTTGGGTCGCAGGGATCATCCGCCGTGCTGTTTCCGGGCTGGTGGTGATTTCTCAGGTGGATGCTTTCGGAGAGAAGATCGGTGTTTCCAAACTTTTCGGCAACGGAGGCATTGCCGCCATGGCAGGAGTGGTCAGCTATGTGCTGGTGGCGATACCTGTGGTGATCTCTTCTCTTTCCGCTCTCAAGATCGAAGCTCTTTCCAACTCCGTCACCGGATTTTTCAATAAACTCCTCAATGCTGCCGGGGATATCATCGGCGCCGCTCTGCTCATCTTTGCCGCCATTCTTGCCGGCGGATTCGTTTCTGCTCTGGTCGCTCAGCTGGTGGCTGCTCTGGGCTTTGACAGACTTATGGAAAATATCTGGCGTAAGCGTTCTGAGAACTCCATGCCCCCCTCCGCAGTGGTGGGGAGACTCACCTTTATCGCCATTGTGGTTCTGGCTGTCCTCAGTGCCTGTGAGATCCTGGGATTCAGCCAGCTGGCACAGCTGATCCGTACCTTTGCCGCTTTCGGCGGAAACATACTTCTGAGCATTGCCGTGCTGCTTATCGGCATTTGGCTTTCCAACGTTGCAGCTGATGCTCTTGAAGGCAAATGCGAAAAGGTTCTGGTTTCTCTGGTCCGTGTCTGTGTCATCATCTTCACTGCCGCTATTGCCATCGGCAATCTGAACATCGGTGACTCCATCGTCCAGATCGCTTTCACCCTGATCCTCGGCGCTGTCTGCGTTGCCGCTGCCATCGCTTTCGGTGTGGGGGGCAGAGAAACTGCTGCCAAGCTGCTCAGTGACTGGTCTGAAAAGCTCAAGAAGTGATTGAGTTTTCGTAAGATTCCGGGGCTGTTGCAAAACCTTAAGAAAGGTAAGCAATAGCCTTTTTTATTGTGTAAGCAGAAAAAGAATGGTATGCTCAACTCCCCAAGGTGAATGGCTATACTCTTTTTTACTTTGCTCAAACATTTTGGTTGAGGAGAATACTTGAGGCGGATTTTATTT
>JAFTIE010000265.1 GCA_017457065.1 Lentisphaeria bacterium | reverse complement strand
GTCAAAGCGCCCTCGCTTCGATCTGACAAAGGGAGCGTTTTCGGCTGTTACCTTACAGGTAGCAACCTCAAACTACCCTTTGCAGCTCTTTGCGAATGGCATCTTTGCCATTTTTTGAATGACTTTTGAAATTACCTCTTTACTTTAATCTTTGTCAAAATCAGGAAAAATCATGAATAAAAAGCGTTTGATAGGACTTATATGTGCCTTTTTCGCAACGATGTGCTGGGCGAGCAACTATCCTCTGTTGCGTTTGATCTTCAAAAACTGCGGAGCTGTCGATCTTGATCCCTGGTGGAGCGTCTGGCTCCGTACTGCCATGGGGGCGCTGGTGATGCTCCCCTTTACCTTTGTGGTGAAAGAGGGAAGCTGGGGGAAATTCAAAGCCAACTGGAAAAAGGATTGGAAGATCTTTCTCTATCTGGGGCTTTTTCTCACCCTTGAAGCCGCTTTCAGTTTTGCCGCAGGGAAATACACCACCGCTGCCAGAAGTTCTCTTTTTTGCAACACTTCTCCTGTGTTCACCCTTCTCATCTCTTTCCTCTGCGCCAAAGAACTTCTCAACGGACGCAAGATCATGGGCGTCCTCATGGGCCTTGCCGGTATTATCATCGCCGCTTTGAGCAAGGGCGGAGATGCCTTCACCGCTGTGGGATTTTCCACTCTGGCAGGAGATATGCTTGCTTTGCTTTCAGGTGTTTTCTGGGCGCTTTTTACGGTTTTCGGCGGAGATGCTTCTTCCAAATACCACGGTGCTTTCTGCGCCGCGATCTACCGTTTCTACGGAATTGTCCTCATGGTGCCGGTGCTCTTTTTCTGCAATATCACCTTTGATTTGCCGTTGATGGTGTGGGTGGGACTCCTTTTTATGGCAGGGGTCTCAGGGGGATTGGCAGTCTGGCTCTGGAGCATCGCCCAGAAGCATGTCGAACCCAGCATACTCGGCTCTTTCGGATACCTCAGCGCCACCGGTGCCACCTTGTTTTCTGCCATCTTTCTCAAGGAAAAAATCACTTTCCCGTTTATTTTCGCCTTCATTCTTGTTTTGGGAGCTATGGCGCTGATCCTGAAAAACGACAGAAAAAAGGAAAGTTGCTCTCAGTGAAGTTATTTTTCATGTTATCAACTTGACAATCTTTCTGCGGCGGTGTATTTTTGAAGAGGAGAGGCAGACTCTGTCTCTTTTTCAACAAAAACTCAACTGCGAAGGAACTCTTATGAAAATCCCTTATGAACAGCTTTCCCCGAAAGAGGCTCTTGAAACCTATTGCGAATGGATCATGGAGCAGCTGCCCCAGTACGATGAACTTACCATCTTTTCCTGGTACCGGGTCTTCTATCCGCTCCGGGTGCTGCTGCTGGGGAGCAAACTGCTGGATAAACCCCATTACGCCGAAGCCGCATGGCGCCAGATGGACCGCTATCTCCCCGAACAGCTCCCCAACGGTGCCTTTTGCGCTTATTTCCGCAATAAACCTACGGCAGAAATGACTCAAAAGGAGATCGAAGAACTCTTCCGCACCGGCAACCTCAATCTGGCAGACAACGGTTCCAACGTCCACGGACTCCTGCTGGGAGCTGCCGTTGCCGATCCTGAACGGCGGGAGCGTTACATTGCCGCCGCCCGGAAGTTTCTGGACTGGTATGTCCCCGTCTGGTCTCTCCCCGACGGTTCATACGGCAACGGTATCTGGGCAGGACAGAAGCTCAACGCCCCCTACACCATGGCGATCAATGTCTGTTCCGCCTTTGCCCAGTGCACACTGCTCACCGGCGACCGTCACTATATTGAGAATGCTGAACGTTTTGCCATGTTCCAGTGCGACAACTGGCATCCCTGCGGCGTTCCTGTCCGCTTCAACCTTTATCCGGTTCCCGATTCACACAATCTCGTTGGTGATTACAGCCGCATCTTCTATCTTCTTGAAGGGTTGATCTGGACCCATTATGTCAGTCGCGATCAGGCAGTCCGCAGCCGCATCGAAGAACGTCTGACCGAATGGCTGGAAAAAGATCTTCTCAAACGGTGGCCCGAAAACCGCAACTGGTTCGACATGAACAAAGCCACCTTGCGCCACATCCCCCACGGCGACTACGGCGACAGCGGTCACGACATAGTTGGATTCTACTGGATGGCAGCCAAGTGCGGCGGTATCCCCCATCTCTTGAAGTACTATCTGAAACACATCGAAGACCGCCCCGAGTGGCGTATGCGGGTGGAACGGGGCGAAAAATTCCTCTGCAATCCCCTCAACGCCCGGACTCTGGCTGTCATGGCTGAAGAGGTGGAACCTGTCTTCTGTTTCCAGGCAACAGGATTTGCGGGACTTTCTGTGGCAGCGGCAATGGATCCTGACTGTATCTTCCCCGACCTTGAGGAAATGTAAAAATCTGCCGGGGGTGCTGCCTGGCAGCACCCCTTGTCACGGCACAGCCGTAAAACGATGCCGGATCAAACCGCACTTTGCAACTCTTTGTGAATGGTCGCAAAGTGTTTTTTCATTTTCTTTGAAATATTTTGCCTTTTCCTGTTGAAATCCGGGACCTTTTTGTGTATAGTAAAGAGGCAATTTCAAAACTCCTCAAAATTGTCAAAGAGCCCTCTTCTTCGATCTGATAAAGGGAGCGTTTTTCCGCCTTCGCATAAAGCTACGGCGGGACAAGCGGCTGTTACCTTGCAGGCAGCAAGTGCAAACTACCCTTTACAGCTCTTTGCGAATGACATCTTTGCCATTTTTTGAATGACTTTTGAAATTACCTCTAAAGGATGATCGTTTTTATGATACACGGAAGAACTGAAAGCAGGAGTTCTTCAGGTGTTGGCGGGAGAATTTGAGTCAGATGAAAATTTCTGTTGTACTTGCCGCATATTGCGGCGAAAAATACATTGTTGAACAATTAGAGAGCCTTTCAGAACAAAAACGTCTTCCTGATGAGGTGCTTATAGGAGATGATTCTCCCGGAATGACTGTTGCTGAAAAAGTGGATGATTTTAAAAGATCCCATGCCCCTCTGCCCTTCACGTTGAAGTATGTGAAAAATCCCCGGAACAAGGGCGTCAATGCTAATTTTCACTCCCTTGCAAGTGTTTGTTCCGGTGATATCATTTTTTTCTGCGATCAGGACGATGTCTGGCTGCCCGATAAGATCAAAATTCTTGCAGATGAACTTGAAAATGATCCTTCTCTTGACGCAGTTTGCTGTTTTTCCATCTTTGTCGATGCTGATTTGAAACCATGGGGAAAACAGGATGTACGGGAACTTTCTGCGTTGGAAAGATGCGGGAGCGACACATTGTTTTATCTGTTTACGAAAAACGCCATCTGCGGAGCCGGACACAACATCGCAGTCCGGAAGGCAGCCTTTACGCAACTTCCGGTTTGGGATGAATATTTTCTTTATGATTCCTGGATCCTGAGAAGTTTCGCAGCAAGCGGTTCTTTGCGCTTTATCCGGGAACGCCTGACTCTTCATCGTGTGCATGACAGCAATCTTACCAAACATGCAGAGGTCAACTTCAAAAAAACTGCAGCCATGCGCATGAAAAATAATGGTACTGCGGAACTTACCAGGTTGTTGAGGGAATGGACACTCTTCAGAGAAAAACTTAATGGGTCTTTGCTGGCAGAGAAAGTTTTACCTTCCAATAAAAAATTGCTTGATAAGTGCATAACTTTTGTTGAAAAAAGACTGAAATGCCGTTCAAGTTCATTGTTTTTGCGCTCTTTTTACTGTTTGGCACTATTGCCTGATTACTTTTTATTCGGCAACGGCTGGCGTTCTGCCGCCCGGGATTTTTTTCGCTTATGATCGTGGAAGTGACTTTCTTTCCCCCTTTTTCTCTCTCTCCGGGGCATCGCTATGGGGCTTGAGGCTGAAAAATTTTGAATTTTTTTGTTTTCCTCTCTTGACTCCGTGGGAAATTTGTGGTATATTTAACAACAAAACCAGAAATGAAAATGGAAAAATGAAGAGTATCTACAACAACATTATCAGCATTATGAGCGCTGCAGCTGTGATTATCGGCTGCGGCACGGCTGGTTGTTGTTGAGTTGGATCAGAAACAAAATTTCAGGACCTCTCTCCGGCAGTCAGCCCGGTGAGAGGTTTTTTTATGGAACTGAAAATGGAAATGACAATGTTTGAAAATGATTTCTGCTCTTTCCCGGCACTTGCAGTGTCCGGGGCTTTTGCCATTTCCATTGCCGCCGCCATTATTATTATTTCCATTATTATCAGCGTAATTATTATTACGCCTCCCGGCACGGCATGAAGTTTTTCTGAAATCTCCAAAGTTGCAAGCCCTGCCGGAAACAAGATCCCCGGCAGGGTTTTTTAATTCTCAAACAAGGAATATGACAAATGAAAAGATCAGGAGCATCCATCGTCATTGAGGCGCTGTGCCGCAATGGAGTCGATACCGTCTTCGGTTATCCCGGAGGCGCCGTTCTCCCTATTTACGACGAATTGTATAAAAACGCTCATCGCATCCATCATGTCCTCTGCGCCCATGAACAGAATGCCGCCCACGCCGCAGACGGTTACGCCCGGGTCACCGGCAGACCGGGAACGGTCATCGCCACCAGCGGTCCCGGAGCGACCAATCTGGTCACCGGTATCGCCAATGCCTACCTCGACAGCGTTCCCCTTGTCGCCATTACCGGGAACGTGGCAGTGCCCCTTCTGGGGAGAGACAGCTTTCAGGAGGTGGATATCACAAGTATCACCCGGGGGATCGTCAAACACAACTTTTCCGTTGGAGATGTCCGTGAACTCAGCGGGATCCTTGATGCCGCCTTCAGGATCGCCCTTTCCGGCAGACCGGGACCGGTGCTGGTGGATATTCCCAAAAGCGTCCAGAATGATCTGTGTTCTGAAGATGAATACACTGAGCAAAGGCTTTTTTCCGCTCCTCTTCCCGAACCGGATCTGGAAGAAGCCTGCCGTCTGATCGCGGACTCAAAGCGCCCTCTCATCTATTCCGGGGGCGGTGTGGTTGCCGCCGGAGCAAGTGCCGAACTCAGGGCATTGGCAAAGCAGATAGGGGCTCCTGTCATGTTCAGCATGATGGGATTGACCGCTCTGCCCGCCGACGAACCTTTGAATCTGGGCATGTGCGGCATGCACGGCACCCGAAGCTCTGCGGAGCTCTTCAGCGAATGTGATCTGCTCATTGCTCTTGGGGTGCGTTTTTCCGACCGTGCTGCCGGGAACACGGTGCAATACAAAGAGGGGAAAAAGATCATCCATGTGGACATCGACCATGCTGAGATCAACAAAAACGTCACCGCAGATGTTGAAGTCCAAGGTGACGTCAGAAAGGTTCTGGAACTGCTCTTGCAGAAATTGCCCCGGATCACACGTCCTGAATGGGAACAGCGCTGCGCCGAAGCCAAAAAACTCGACATCCATCCCCGGGAAGAGCGCCTGACTCCCTTTTCTCTTTTGAAGACTGTGGCAGGATACTGTACTCCTGATACGGTCATCGCCACCGATGTCGGGCAGCACCAGATGTGGACCATGCAGTATTTCCCCTTCCAAAAAAACCGTACTTTGCTCACTTCCGGGGGATTGGGAACCATGGGATTCGGCATGGGCGCCGCCATCGGCGGATGTATCGCCAGCGGCCGCAAAAGAACTGTCCTCTTCACAGGGGACGGCAGTTTCGGCATGTCGCTTCAGGAGCTTGCCACCGCTGTTTCACAGAATCTGCCCCTCCTGATCGTGATTTTCAACAACGGTGTTCTCGGTATGGTGCGCCAGTGGCAGACCATGTTTTATGAAAAACACTTTTCCCACACCACTCTGAACCGGAAAACCGACTTTGCCGCTCTTGCAAAAGCTTTCGGCGCTCAGGGCAAAAAGATCACCTCTCTTGCCCAGCTGGAACGGGCGCTGTATGCTCCTGCGCCGGATGTTCCCACTGTGCTGGATTGCCAGCTTGATATGGATGAATTTGTACTGCCCATGATCCCTCCCGGGGGCAGTGTTAAAGATCTTATAACCCGGAAAGGATGAAAACATGGAAAGCTTTACCATAGAATTGACCGTTTCCAACAGCTGCGGCGTGCTTAACCGGATCACCGGCATCTACGCCAAAGGTAAACACAACATCGACGCTCTGACAGTACGTCCCTGCTCTGATCCGGCGCTGTCGGTCATGCAGATCGTTTCCCGTGGAGATGAGACAGTGCAGCGCATGATGGTGCGGCAGTTACGCAAACTTTTCGATGTTAAAACAGCAGTTCTTGCGAATGATACAACGCTCTGATATAAAGGAAAAAGAAAAATGAGCAACAATAAATTGACCCTTGACCAAGTCTATAAAGCAAGTCACCTTCTGAAAAATGTGGCACGTTACACCGACATGATCGAAAGCAACGGTCTGACGGAAGATTGCCGTTTCCGGCTGAAGGCGGAAAATCTGCAGCTGACCGGCTCTTTCAAGCTGCGCGGAGCCTTTTTCAAGATTGCCTCATTGCCCGGGGATGAACGGGAGATCGTCGCCTGTTCAGCAGGAAACCACTCTCAGGGAGTCTCCCTCGCCGCCGGAAAACTCAAACGCAAAGCTGTGATCTTCATGCCCAGCATCGCCCCCCTTTCCAAGGTCGAAGCCACCAGAAAACTGGGGGCGGAGGTCCATCTGGTTGACGGGGTTTACGATGACGCTTACCTTGCCGCAGAAGCCTATTGCAAAGAACACAACAGCATTTTCGTCCACCCCTTTGACGATGAGGAAGTGATCGCAGGACAGGGGACCATCGCACTGGAAATACTCGAACAATTCCCCGAAGTCGATACAGTTCTCGTCCCTGTGGGGGGCGGGGGACTTGTTTCAGGGGTGGCTTTTACCATAAAACAACTGAAACCGGAATGCAAAGTTTACGGTGTTCAGGCAGAAGGTGCTCCCGGAATGTGCAAGGCATTTGCTGAAAAAAGAAGCGTCACTCTGGAAAGAGTCTCCACCTTTGCCGACGGTATCGCCGTGAAAACCCCCGGGACCCTGACCCGGGAACTCTGCTGTAAATATGTGGACGGCATGGTCACCGTCAGTGACGATGAGATCGCCACAGCCATTCTGACCCTCATGGAAAAGCAGAAGCTGGTCGCTGAAGGCGCCGGAGCCGCAGGCGTTGCCGCCGTACTTGCAAAGAAACTCCCCCTTGCCGGGAGAAACGTCTGTGCCGTTGTCTCAGGGGGAAACATCGATGTGAACATCCTTTCAAGGGTCATCAGCCGGGGACTTCTTTCAACAGGCAGAGTGGCTGAATTGAAGATCGCTATGCTGGATAAACCCGGTCAGCTGCGTGATGTTTCAGCCATCATAGCCGACTGCGGCGCCAACGTGATCCAGGTCCGCCACGATCCCGGCGGCGAACATGCCGACATCATCGGCTGTTTCCTGCAGATCAAGATGGAAACACGGAACAAAGAACAGTTGTTGCAGATCCGTCAGGCACTTAAACACGCAGGATATCAGCTCCTGGATTGAGCCGGGGGCATGGCAACAAAACTATTTTTTGGGATATTTTGGGAATTTTTGGGAGTTTTTTGGGATATTTTGGGAAGATACTTGAAATTGCCTCAATAAATTAAAATTAAAAAAGCACCTCTGTTGAGGTGCTTTTGATTTTTAATGGTGGTGGGAGATGGACCCAGTGAACACATTTTGATAACCGCCTGATCTTCTGCATCTTGCAATTATTAAACAACTTACAGATAAAAAACATACTCCACATTGTGGGAAATTTGTGGGGAATTTTTTTTCTCTGACGACATTACAAAATAGCACTGCATTATCCACTTTTCAAGCCATAAAAAATAACCGTCAGCCTCTATCCGTACAGCTGTATCTTTCCTGCAGATCGCCCTTGGATGCCTACTGGTTGTGAACTTGGGCGAAATAAACAGTAACAGCCTTATTTTACTTAAAACTGCCACTTTTTCAGGCATAATACCCCGGATGGGATAGTCCCGTTCTGAAAAACATCAATCTAATGGAGGTATTATGCAAACTTACCCAACCAAGTCCGGTGGAGGATATTTCTTCGCCGGGCTTCTCTTTGCCCTTGTTCTGGGGGGCGGCGGCTATTGGATGCTGCACAAAGAAAAACTTTCCGAAGTGGTGACAGCCATCCACCGGAAACCTGACATCGCTGAACTCGATGCCAGAGCCAAGCCCCACTTCGACCGGGCAAAGCAGAATATCCCGGCAGTCGTGGAAGAACTCACCAGTTACGGCTGTATGGTCAAGTTCTGCTATCTTTCCAGTTGTGACAAACTCTCAGGAGGCAATCGGGCGCAGGAGTATCTGGCTTCTGTCATCAATGTCCGGATCATTTATCCCTGCCGAGAAGGAGCAAAAGTCTATGGCTGTGACGTGAACCCTGCAAGTTTCCAGAAACACATCGCAGAACTAAACAGCGATGCAGTCGTGGCTTCTGCCTATGCTGCAAGCGGACTGATGCTTGAAGCGGTCTTTATGAAATCAACTATAAAGGCGTTCACTTCAGTTCTGGGGGCGATCAGTTCACGCCTTGCTGCTGCCTACGGTACAGGAGCCGCCTGTGCGGTGGCTGATGGTCCATTCCCCATTGGCGACACTATTGCCGTACTGTTGGCAACTGGCGGTACAGCGTGGTGTGCTTACGATCTCTGGCAGGCGAAGTCTCAACTTCATTCAGAGTTGACTGCGGTACTGCTGCAATCCATCGACAACTGCCGTGAGGCAAGCAGAAAGGTGGCTCTGGAATGAAACTCATCCTTGCGGCTATCCTCTCTGCTCTCTCAATCATTGCTTCGGCTGCTCCCCATCGGGTACATCGTCCACGGGTACGGCATCGACCGGTGAAAACTATTGAAGTCGTCCGCAAAGTTCCGTGGCAGACTGTTGCTGCGGGAGGCGTGGCAGCTGGGACTGTGATTGCTGCTTACAAGATCAGTGACGGCGTGGAGGATGGGCTTAAAACTGTGGCTGAAGAAAAGCCAGAAGCCTTCACCGATTCTCTGTCGGTACTCACCTGGCCGCTCCGCTTGGCGGTCTTGATCGCTCTCCTTTGCTCCGGATACTTCATCTGGCGCAGAATAAAAACATACATCAATACGAAAGCAACATTTCTAAAAAAGAATGGGTGCTGCGTGGTGAATCTGTCCTCTATGTGAGTTTCTCTGAAATCAAGCGCGCTCTGCAGCACGACTTTGACAATGAAAAGGAGTTCAGCTACAAGAACCTCGATCACTCCGAGATGATCCGGCACTTTGCCAAGTTTATTTCCGGTATCTGGCAGATCCACCCCTTCCGTGAAGGCAACACCAGAACCACCGCTGTCTTTGCGATCAAATATCTCCGGGCAATGGGATTCGTCGTCAGCAACGATCTTTTTGCCGAACACTCCTGGTATTTCCGCAATGCCCTTGTCCGTGCAAACTATCGCAACTATGCCCGCAGCATCGAGCCTGAATTTGAACACTTGGAGAAGTTCTTCCGTAACCTCCTGCTGGGCGAAACCAACGAGTTGAAGAACCGTTATTTGGTCATTGCCGCTCCTGAAGAGTTCACCCCACAAGCTGACCGGACAAGCACCGGACAAGTACCGGACAAGTTCACAGTCGATAACCCACAAACGCTTCAATTGATCAAGGTTATTGGCAACAATGAATTGACTGTAAAAGAAATGTTATCTCTGCTCAGTATGAAACATCGGGAAACTTTCCTCAACAACTACCTCAACCCGGCAATAAAAGCTGGCTTTGTGCGTTTACTCTATCCTGACAGTCCCCGCCATCCCCGGCAGAAGTATCTTCTGACAGTAAAGGGGTTGGCAGCATTTCAGGAACTTCAGCATTGAAAAAACACCCCGGCAGCGCAGAGCTGACCGGGGTTCATTTACTCTCTGTTACTTACGCCCCTTGAGATTCATCACAGTTGACTTACCTGCGTACTTTTGCTTTTTTACTCAGCTTCCTGTTGACAAATTCACTTATTTCAAGAGCATTGCGCTTTTCTGTGCCGGGCTGATAACTTCTCCACCAGCAGTTCGCATACCAGAAATATCTCAGTGTACTGGGTAAATCATGGAATCTTTTTTTGATGATTGTTGTACTGAGTTTTTGCAACGACACAAAAAAATTATCTCGATACAGATTTTTAGGCAATTCACCCAGAAGTTGAATGTGATTGTCTGCCACCAGACACCAATGAACCTTTACTTTCAGATAACCGCACATTTGTGTCAGAATTTTCCCTATACTTCCCTTGTGTTGCCGAAATTCACTGAGCAGCTTTCTCCGGGGGACGAAAGCAAAATTGTAAAGGTAGCCATAGGTTGCTTCGATTTTTTCAGTCATGATATTTCTCCTTTCATACAGTCCGGCTGAAATCAGCCGGACTTGAGTGTGTTTTAATTTTTTGTCTCCCTGGGGAGACTTTTT
>JAFTIE010000264.1 GCA_017457065.1 Lentisphaeria bacterium | reverse complement strand
GTCAAAGCGCCCTCGCTTCGATCTGATAAAGGGAGCGTTTTCGGCTGTTACCTTGCAGGTAGCAACCTCAAACTACCCTTTACAGCTCTTTGCGAATGACATCTTTGCCATTTTTTGAATGACTTTTGAAATTACCTCATTCTAACCTTCAATGTTCTGATTTCAAAGGGAGCAAGAGCAAGGGATAGCTGAGAAACATTTTCGGCAATGGCGTGTTCCTCCCACTCTACGAAATTGGTCTCAGCAACCGAAACACAACCTTTGAAGTGCAAAGTTCCACTGCTCCTTTCCCCTCTGTTTTCCACCAGACGCAGCAGATAGCATGGCTCTTTTTCTGCTTTTTTCACAACTTCAAGGGTGATCCCGTCACTTTCAAGCCGGCAGAAGGGGCAAGCTCCTTTTCCGAAGTTCGGAAGTATCCGGGGCGGACGATTGAGCAATGCCGCCTCAGAAATAACGCTGGAATCCACCAGACTCCCGCAGTGGGGCAGCAGGGAGTAGGTGAATATCTGTTCGCCCTGATCCGCCAGATGATCCGGATAGACAGGGGAACGGAGCAAATTGAGATCAAGGCAATTATCATATACATGATAGCCGTATTTGCAGTCATTGAGCAGAGCGACACCGTAATCAGCGCTTGAAAGATCGGCGTAGCGCTGACCGCATGTCTCAAAGCGGGCAAAATCCCATGAAGTATTCTGATGGGTGGGACGCTTCACAAATCCGTACTGGATGTCAAAAGAAGCCTCCTGAGCAAAAACATTCACCGGGAACGCCGTGCGCAGCATCTTATGCTCTTCGTGCCATTGGACAGTGGTTTTGAAGTCAACTCTTGCACTGTTTGAATCAAGAGTGATCCGCTGCACGATGGTTGAATTGGAAAGTGTCAGCTCAAAGCGCAGTGTCTGCCGCAGAGGGCCGTACTCTTCCCAGACAGCCGAAACAGGTTCCGGAGCAAGGGGAAGTTGTATCATGTAGGTGTGGTCGATATCCCAGGCATCGTAGCTCATGGGAGTATCCGCATAGAGGGCAAGTTTATTGCCGCACTCCCCTTCTGCAAGAATGGAGCACTTCTGTTTCTTGTCGAAACCGGCGATCATTCTGGCATCCTGAGCAAATTCATAGCGGACAAACTCATTTTCCAGCACCAGCTCTTCAGGAACCTTGGGGAGTGTCGGAAGATCGGAACTTTTATCGGCGCATTGGATCTGAATGACAGATGAACCGGGAACATGCACTCTGGCAAGAAGGGATGATCCTGAGCGCTGGAGTTCCAGTTTGTTTCCATTTTCGTCTTCGACGTCGGAGTTGCTCCACGCTCCGGGCAGTTCAACGATGGTATCACATCCTTTGGAAAGTGTGTTGATCACCAGAGCACACCCGGGTGCGGTTGGGAAAAGTTTTTCGGCAGCACCTGCGATAAGCTTTTCGGCACACGCACAGATTTCCCGGTGTTCCTTTTCACTCTCTTCGTAGACCATGTGGATGGAAGATCCGGGTATAATATCGTGGAACTGGTTGAGCAAAAGAAGTTTCCACAGCCGGTCAAGTTCACCTTGAGGATATTCATCCAACGGCAGCATGGAACAGATGAACTCCGTTTCTGTAAGGAGCTGTTCATTTTTGCGGTTGAACCTTTTGGTACGGCTCTGAGTCGTCAGTGTGCCCCGGTGGAGCTCAAGGTACAATTCCCCCTGCCAGGTGGGGAGTTCATCTTGGAAAGGCGAGATCTTGTTGAAAAAGTTTTCCGCCTTGTCAAAAGAGAAACGGGGGACACCATCCAGATGGGTAAGGCGTCTGCCTCTTTCTATCAGTTCAGGGAAGGCTCCTCCGCCGCCGTCACCGATACCGAAAAGAGAAAGATACTCCGGCACGATGTATCCTTCAGGATATTCTTTCTGAGCTTTGATCTGCCGATCAGTTTTCAGCAGGGAGTTATAACTGTTTTCAGGGGGGAAATGGGTCAGCACCACAGAACCGTCGATGCCCTTCCAGTTGAAAGTTTTGTAAGGAAACTTGTTGAACTGGCTCCAGGAAAGTTTCTGAGTCAAAAAATAATCGCATCCGGAACGTTTGATGATCTGAGGCATGGAGGCGGAATAGCCGAAAACATCAGGCAGCCAGAGATTTTTCACATCAACACCAAACTCATCCATAAAGAAATTTTTGCCGTGGAGGAACTGGCGTACCATAGATTCTCCGGAAATCACATTGGCATCCGCTTCGACCCACATGCCCCCTTGAAGCTCCCAGTTGCCTTTTTGGACGGCTTTTCTGATACGCTCATAGAGTTCGGGGTAACGCTCTTTGATAAAGGCGTAGTGCTGGGGAGCTGAAGCGCCGAAGATATACTCAGGATAACGTTCAATAAGGTCAAGCTGTGCAGCATAGGTCCGGGCACATTTCCGGATCGTTTCCCGCACCGGCCAGAGCCATCCGGTATCGATATGGGCATGACCAACGCCGTGAACATTCATGAGAGCGCCGGAAGGTGTGATCCTGAAGATCTCCTGAAGCACCCTCCTTGCCTCTGCTGCCCCTGCACTCTTGAAACTTTCAACAGCTTTCAGACAGATATTCACATAGCGTTTGCGGCGGTAATCGTTTTCATCCAATCCCTGGATCAACTCATAAATCACTTTCAAATCGATCCAGAGCTGCCATTTTTCCTCATCCCACAGAGCAAGACTGCACTCCTGCAAACGCCCGGTAAAACGCCCCTGAGGGTGCTCTTTGCGCAGTTCGTGATCCTGATCGAAAACCAGACCGAAAAGGGTATTGGCAGCGCCTTCAATAAAGATATCCACCATTCCTTCCCGGGTAAAGGCCGCGGGCAGCAGCCAGTCATTCTGGCAAAAGGCTTCATTATAAACAGAACCTCCGGTCAGGCGGGCAGCAGGAACGCCTTCGGGATCAAAGATCAATCCTTCACCCCCCAGATGAAAAAGGAGTTTCACCTTTTCCCTGTCCCAGTTTCCGGGGATCTTTCCTGTTACATGAAACCAGGCGCTCTCCCAATCTTCGCCCCACTTATCACCGGGGGAAATTTTTTTGTAATCAAGAGTCAGCCTTTCTTCAAAAGGGACTTCACCGGCAGAAACTGCCGCTTCGCACCGGAGCGGAACTTTTTCGGTGTAAAAGTTGTTTTGCAGTTCAAGGATGAAAACATGGAGCATTCCCATGTTAAATTTGAAAAGACGGTCGAACATACCCGCTCAACTCCTTTTTTCAAAAATGCTGCACCTTTTTTTGACCAGAGAAAAGATAGAGCACCTTATTTCACTTTATTTACGCCTGGATCAGCAATACCGCATCATGTGGGTCAAGTGTGATCTCATGAAAGACCTTTTTGTCATCCAGAAGATCGAAACACTCTTCACTCATGGTGATATCTGCCATTTTCCATGTCAGGGGCTTTTCTGTATCATTCACAAGAGCCACCGCCCGTTTCCCATCTATAAAGCCTTCATATTCCCGGGGCCAGATGTTGGGTTGGGCATGAAGGGGACGGGGATCGTGCATACGGATATCCTGAGCTTTGGCAAGAAGGCGGTTCCGGTCGGGATTGATGGTTCCCAGATGATCGCTGGTGAGAGAAACACCGGTCATGATCCCTCCCAGTACAGAGATCTTCGCTTCGTTGCGGGAATAAAAGGCGTTATCCTGACGCGCCATGACCACATCAGGATCAGCTCGGAACCAGCGGTCAAATGTGAAGAAATTCCCCATGGATATGCGGAAAGTATCAATGATATTGCAGCCAAGCTGTATGGCTCCGCCGGGAACGTATGTGGAATAGTAACGGGAAGTATCGTTGCTCACCCGGGCGTTATCAACAAGTCCCAGACAGGGAAGGAAAGGTTCAGAGCACCCCATTATCAGGGCATCAGGCACCGCTTCACGGATCGTCTTGAGCAGCAGCCGGAAGGCACTGATGGTTGTGGCTTCGGGATCCCGGCGGCGTCCTTTTTGCAATCCGAACAGGAGACCGTCCAGTTTGAAGTAGGTGAATCCCCAGCTGCGGAATGTTTTGAACACATGGGCAATGTGTTCCCGCACTTCGGGGATCGTGGCATCAAGACATGCCCAGAGATTATCAGGAGCAGGCGACCATCCGGGAAGAACAGCCGTTTCACCATTTTCATCCTTGACGAACCAGTCAGGATGTTCACGATAGACACGACTGGCCGTGGATGCCGTAGTCGGCATAGTCCAGATACCGGCTTTCATTCCTCCTGCGATGATCTTTTCGGCGACCTCCTTCACGGGGGTGGGCCAGGAGTCGCACTGATCCAGCCAATCCCCCTGAAAGGTCTGATAGCCATCGTCGATCTGAACATATTCAGCGGCGTAAGGAGAACGGTTGGCGGCAAGAGCCTCCACATTTTCAAGCATATTGGCTTGGGTCACGTCTTTGTAATAGTAATACCAGGTGCAGTAACCTGTCATATTTTTTTCACTGTTGATGGGTGGGACCCCCATTTTCTTTGCGGCGATGTCGGCGTAATCGCAGAGGAGCTGCCGCCAGTCAGAGCCTTCGAGGATAACCATTTCTTCAGGTGTTTCCCCAGTTTTGATCTCCGGCTGCCACACTTCGATCACTGAGAGCTTTTTCTGTTCAAAAACAGCACGGAGCATGGTCTGAGACCGGAAAGCTGTAACGGCTCCGGCAAGGATGTATTTGGCATCACTGCCAACGACGATCACTCCGACACTGGAAATATCACCGAACCCCAACAGCCCCCGGGTGCATGAAGGCAGCGGGATCATTTGCGCCATGGTGGCATTGGCAGTGTAAACAACGGCTCCCGCAGGAAGATCAACTTTGATTTGCGCCCTGTAGGTGTTATCGAGGGGCTCCCATGAATAACTCATTTTTTTCCATTCCTTCTGATATATTTGGCTAAAAACAATATTACAGGAGTTAATTTAACCTGAAAAAGTAATTTTTTCAAGTTCCAGTCAGCAAAAAGAGCAATTTTATTGTTACACCGCCGCACTTGAGTATTGCAAATAGCTTGAACAGATGCTATATTAATCCGCAAGTCAACAGGATATCAAGGAATAAAAATATGTTCGATCTTCCGTCAGATCAGGGAATCAGCTCTGTGGTCATTGCAAAACAGTCGTTATGGGAACAGATTCTCCCTTTACCTGAAAAAACAGAGAACTGCCATGATTATTGATTCCCACGTTCATTTTCCCTTTTCACTGCCCATTCCGGAAGAGGATTGGGGGCGTTTTTTAGTGGAACGCGCCGCCCTGAGCGGCATCAGCGCCGTCATCGTTTCAGATGTTTTCATCAGGGGACGCCAGGATGCGGGGAGTTACCCTTCATCTGCTGCGCTCCGTTTCGCCAACTCTTACGCCGCTGAACAGGCAAGAAAGAATCCCGGAAGGCTCTATTTTCTTGCCTACCTGAATCCCCAGAATCCGGATTGGGAAGAGGAACTTGAAAAATCCGTTACTGACGGTGCAGTGGGAGTCAAACTCTGGGT
>JAFTIE010000263.1 GCA_017457065.1 Lentisphaeria bacterium | reverse complement strand
TGATCGTACCCTTTGGGGAAATAATACCCGAAAGAGCCTTCCCACCCCTGCAGGAAAAAGCACAAGGTATCAAAGGCGAATGCCTCCGGTTCCGTTGCCCAGGTGCCGCACTGGAATCCGTGGGGCATGGCGATCAATTTGGGGCGTTTGGCAGGATCTTTCACATAGCGCCTGACAAATGCCTTGTTGTCCTGAGCGGCAATATAGGCGATCAGATGGATCCCGGGGTAGTAGCAGTACTTTTCAGTAAAATTGCTGAAAATGTAAGGTCCCCAGGGTTCGATGATGGGCAGTTCCGCCATGTAATCAAGAGGGGAGTACTGGGAGAAATGTTTTTTATCTGATTCAATCAACTGACTCCAGGCGATTTCAGGCATAAAATGGGAATCCTTGCCCACCTTTTTCCCCAGAGCATTGATATCTTTTTCAAGGGTCACGCAAAGTCTGCCGTGCTGCCAGGTGCGGAATTTCACCCATTCGTTCTTCCAGGTGTCGATGATCTGCCGGGGCCATTTTGCACGGACATCCTCAGCCTTGGCTTTTCCCTTCATCCAGATGACAAACTCCTCACAGCAGCGCTTGCAGAAACAGCCTTTGTAGTCCAGATAATAGGGTTCCCAGTTGGGCATGATCTGATCGGCAACATCATTTTTAACGATAAGACGTTCCAACATTCCCAGAACTTCGGAACGATAAAATTTGCCTCGTTTGTAAACTTCTATCGGGCAGGTTTTCACCATGCCCCGCTTGAAGGGTTTACCATCCATCTGGCGGAAATAGGATTCTTCTGTACGGTTGGCAGTGCCGCCGATACGGTATCCGTTGCAGAGGGTATGGGGCTGGGAATAACGTGCAAATCCGATGGTCTTGACACTTTTTTTCAAGATATCACTGCCTCCGTGGATAGCGTTGAGACCGCTTCTGCCCAGAAAGTCCCGGATCACAGTTATTTTGTCCTCAGGAAGATTGAATTCGTGGACAAGCTGCACGCCGCTCACAAATATTGAAGGTCTTTTGCCTTTGAGGGGAGAAATCACTTTAAGGTTGAGAGTTTTACGTTCACCTTTCCAATTCCCTTCTGAAAGCTGATATTCAAGGGGATAAAGTTTGGCAGAGCTGGCGACTTCAGGGATCAGTGTCACAGAAGGAGCAGACCACATGCCGTAGCCGTCTTTTCTCATGCCGGGTACAAAACGCTGCACATCAAAGAGGGCGGTAGTACTGCCGTCAGGATTTTTCTTTTGGGAGAGCAGTTTGTTGTTCACATTGCCCGAATGGAGTTTGAACCCGGCAGGGATCTTGAGAGTCATCCGCAACTTTTTGTATTTGATATTCTGCTCATTTTGCATTTCAAACACGATGGTGCCGGGCTGTTTTTCACCGATGCAATAGGTATTGTCAATAAATGTCCAGGGGGTCACATAAATATTGGCACCATTCTTGACGGCAACTTTGACCAGCTGGACATCGTCCAGACAAACTTTTCCCTGTCCGTAGAGGGTAAAGCTGAAATCCAGCCGCCGGGTACCGGGAGGAACCATAAAGGAAAGCGCCCGGGCATCGTAGTCACGGGGAAGAGCAACGGCATGGTTGATCAAAGCTCTGGTCCGCTTCAGCTTGCCCCGGGTGCCGGGAAGCAGATCGTAAAAGTGGACAAAGACACGAAAACTGTTGATGCCTGCGGCTTTTCCTGTAAAACCTCTGACTTTGAAAAGCAACGTGTATCTGGCAGGAACTTTGGACTCAGGCAGAGCAATGGTCTGAGAAAAAGAGTTGCTCATCCAGGGATTGCCGTCTTTGTTCTGTTCGGCAGCCATTTTTTCAGGAGTCAGGATCACAGCACAGGCGGAACCGTTGACACCCCCTTTAGGGTCTATGAACCGCTGCTGTCCGGCAAGGATCCGCTTGCGGTGTGCTTCGTCTTTAAGACCACTCCTCCAAACATAGCCGCCCCCTCTCCACGGTGCATCTTTGACATTGAAAACATTTTTGCCTTCAAAGCCGCCGCATTTGACTATGTTGACCGCATTTTTGCCAACATCTGTTCCACCTTTGAAAACAGAGAGATCCACTGAGACACCACCCGGATCAAGGGCAAAAGCCCCCAAAGCCAGAGCGGAAACAACTGCTGCAAACCCTTTTTTCAACATTATTTCTTTTCCTTTCCGTAAAAAAAAGTTCCGTACAAATGACGGAACTCTCAAATTTTAACATTACCAATCTTTATTCCCGCTCTTAGGGAACCAGAAATAGCTGTAATAAAGTATATCAGTCCGCCATACCTGATAGTAAGGCAGCCGTGCAAAATCCACCATCTCAACATGACCGTCGATAAAAACAGTGTTAAAAGCCCCTTTGAAGGGAGCAAGGGTCCAGATATCTGGCGGCTGAACTCCACCTTTGTGATTGGGAATGGGAAAGGTCCCGGCAGAACTGCTTTCAGCAGAATAGAAAAGACGGGGTTGAGCTCCCTCCCCGAAAAAGGCGGAACGGGAAGGCTTTTTCACCCTTGAATGATGGACAATACCGGAACTCCCGGGGACAGTACTGAGTTTCAAACTTTCACTGACTCCATAACGATAGGAGGAAGTGCTGGAATCGATCCTGTATCTGTCAAGACCATTGACAGAGGGACAGGCAAACTTGCTGACAGTCAGCTTTCCTTTGCGATAGTCCCATCCTCCAAGGGGGGAAATCTCATCACTCCCGAGATAGGGTGCAAGTTTTCCTCTTGCAGCACTTCCTGACAAAGCAGAACGGCTGGATTGGGATGAGCGGTTCGCATTGTAAAGCATAGGAAAAAAACCTTTGCTGTCATCAACATACATCAGTCCTGCCTTGCCGATGGAGTGAAAACTGTTGGAGCAATGGGTCACCCGGGCACGTTCCCGTGACTGATGCAGAGCCGGCAAAAGCATAGCGGCAAGGATCGCAATAATAGCGATCACAACCAACAGTTCGATCAGCGTAAACGCAGATCGAATGAAGCACGGTTTCACCGTATGAAGCATTTGCCTTCGGCAAATATGAAGCGTACTTTCAGTGCATGAAGCGCTTGCTTTGCAAGCATTATAAGGCATTTTTCTGATTGTTTTT
>JAFTIE010000034.1 GCA_017457065.1 Lentisphaeria bacterium | reverse complement strand
GTTTCTGGTTGGCGTTCAGGCTCAAACACAATGTGCCTGTGGATAAAATGCTGGTGGAGACCCTCGCACTCTGGAGTATCACCTTTCTGACTTCCGGAAAATCGAAAGGATATTTCTATCTGCTGTTCATAGATATACTTCTGCTGCTCTATGCGGCTTTGTTGCCCCGTCTGCTTTCACTTTATCTGACCATTGCGGCATTTGCGGTGCTGCTGGTGATACTTTTCCGCAACCGTACCGGATTTCTTTCCGGGGACATGCTTCTTGACTCCCCCCGGCGCTCTTTCCGGAAAACATGGCACTTCTGTTTGATCTGGCTTATCATCACAGGGCTTGCCTTCCACTTTGTTTTCGGGATCATCCCCCTGACAGACAACGGTCTTGAAGGCTTGATCCCGGTCTCCTTCACAACAGAAAAAGAGTCCTTTGCCTCCCCCGATCTGAAGGAGTGGCTCAAGTCAGGTAAAAATGTCAAAAACGATCCTGAAGGCAAAGAGATCCGTGAAGATGCCGCCGGGGAAAACAGTGCATTGAGCCGGGATCCCAAGGGCAAAGCAAAGAGAGTATCTCTCCCCAAGCTGCCCCCGGATGCCCCGGTGGTCCCGGGAGACGGAGGCAGTTCCATGGGCAAAGATCTGGTATTCCGGGTCAAATCCCCACTTAAACTCTATCATCTGGCACGGCTTTACGACCAATATGACGGAACCAACTGGTCAATGTCCCGTACCATGCGCCGCAACTCCTTACGTGGTAACGAAGTGCCGGAGTCCCAGCAGATCAAGCTTTCATACGCTGTTGAAAAGCTCTTTTCCTCAACTCTTGCCATACCATGGCGCTACACCGAATTCAGCCTTGAAGAAGAGATGCGGACTTCACTTCCTTACTCCCTTCATTTCTGGGGGGTGGAACTGAAAAAACTGCCGTCGAAATTTCCTTTCAAGTTCACCGCCCGATGTGCGCTCCCAGCAACAGAACTTTCATCTGACGGCACCCCGAAAGCTCTTCCCTGGAAAGAGTACAATCCGCGGTACAACTACCTGTCGCTCCCCAAAAAGAAGATTTCAAAACGGGTCCGTCATCTTGCGCTTTCCCTCACTGCCGCTCATACGACACCCTACGCCAAAGCTCTGGCGCTGAGAAATTTTCTCCGCAACAACTACACCTATAAGCTCCACGCCGATCCCACACCGCGCCACCGGGAAAGCGTTGACTATTTTCTTTTTTATCTGGGCGAAGGTCACTGCGAATACTTTGCCTCAGCTCTGGCGGTACTTGCCCGTTGTGCCGGTCTTCCGGCACGGATCGCCACCGGATTTTCACCCGGCAACTACAATACGCTGACCACTCTTTTTGAGGTCTACGAGTACCATGCCCATGCCTGGACACAGATCCATATCCCGGAGTTCGGCTGGCTGACCTTTGATGCGACACCCCCTTCTGCCATCGTTTCTGAGACCTATCCCCCGGGATTGGGCAAGATGCGTGACCCCTTCGGCGATGAATGGAAGATCCGTCCCCCTGAGCTTACCGACAGCACTCTGGAATATATGCAGAGGATCAGGATCAATGCTGAACGGAAAAAACAAAGTGAAGGCAATGTGGAACAGGCTTTGGGCGAGATTGCAGCCGCAGGGGATAAACTCCGGGAAGAGTTGAGCAAAGAGGAAAAGAAACTTGAAAAAGCGCCTCCCCCCAAAGTCGTCAAAGGCAAAATAGACATGGTACGTCTGCGGCAAAAAATAAAAGCAAAGTTTCAGCAGTTCCAAAGTGCCCTGGTTGACCTGGCACTCTACGTTGTTTCTTCATGGACCCGCCTTCTCGCCGCCACCGGGTTGCTGTTTCTGAGTGTTTTGACCGTAACGGGAGTTCTGGTACTTCTGAAACGTGCCTTGAAGTGGATACGCTTTCTGATCCTGTACCGCCGGAGCGGTGACTTCAGTGATCCCTGCCGGTCGATCAGGAGCAGCTGCCGGGGTGCTCTTGCTCTGCTGAGTCTCAAAGGAGTTCCCCGCAAGGGCAACGAAGAGCTTCTCGCCTACGCTTCCAGGCTCCGTCCGGATCTGGCAGAAGAAACGGTCACTCTCTTCAAGCTTTTCTACCGTTCCGAATACCGTTCACAGATCCCTGAAACAGCTGAGGCGGAAAAGGCAGCACTCTGTCTGACACGTCTGCGTTCAAAGTTGAAACACAACTGAATAAGTTTTCAAGAGAGGTAATTTCAAAAGTCATTCAAAAAATGACTTTCGATGCCATTCGCAAAGAGCTGTAAAGGGTAGTTTGCACTTGCTGCCTGGCTTGTCCCGCCGCAGCTTTATGCGGAGGGGGAAAGGTAACAGCCGCTTGTCCCGCCGCAGCTTTATGCGAAGGCGGAAAAACGCTCCCTTTATCAGATCGAAGAAGAGGGCACTTTGACAATTTTGAGGAGTTCTGAAATTACTTCAAAATTCATTTTTTCAATAACTTATGAAATTTCCCCTGTAAATAAAACCCCTTCAAAGTGATCCAAATAGATTCAAAAACAGCTTTTTCAAGTTGCAAATGAACTTTTGTTGTTCTATATTATAAGTGAAGTTGTTTCAGAAGAACATAATCAAGGAAAAACGGCAATGGAATGGAAAACATACGCTCCTGCTTTGAACGTCCCCCCCGTATTCAGCAATGAGGGGGGAAAACTTTGTATCGAACTCAAAGACTGGCGTGCTTTCGGCATGTGGGAGAAGGAGTTTTCCTTCCCTGAAGGTCCCGGATGTGCGATCCGGGTGGAAAGCGATGCTCCGGCATCTCTGGGGAACAAAGTGGGAGTCCTCGCCTGCTTCGCCAAAAGTGACGGCACATATTATTGCGAAGATTATCTTGAACCCGTCGAAAATCCTGACGGTACACTTTCCTTTTACAGCGAATTTGAAAGAGAAGAGGATGTACGCTCCATCGTGCTGAAACCCCATTTCAAATGGGCAACGGGCAAAGTGGGCTTTTTCAATGTTTCCATTTCCCCCTGGACTCCAACGCCTGACCGCATTGCCCGTATCGTCACCACCTGTATCAGCTATCAGGAAGGGGAAAAGACCCGGGCTCAGCGCCTTGAAAGGGTGAACGCTCTTCTTGAACGCATTGAAAAAGAGGTCCGGAACCCGGATCTTATTCTTTTTACCGAGATCATGCCTGTCATGGGACTTTATCTCCCCATGGAAGAACAGCTTGAACCCATCCCCGGTCCCACGACCGATTTTTTGGTCCCTTGGGCGAAGCGGCTGAACTGCTACATCGCCACCGGGATCCGTGAGGTCTGCGACGGACACCGTCACAACTCCGCCGTCATTATCGGCAGAGACGGCTCCCTTGAGGGGGTCTATCACAAGGTCAACCTTACCTGGGGGGAAAGTGCCAATGGTGTCATTCCCGGCAGTACCCATCCTGTTTTTGATCTCGACTTCGGCAAGGTGGGATTTTCTATCTGCTGGGACAACTGGTTCGGGGAAAATGCCCGTATGCTCCGGCTCAACGGAGCGGAACTTATGCTGGTTCCCATTGCGGGAGACGGTATCCCGGAACACCGGGACTGCATCTGGGGCGGCAGAGCTTCTGAACAGGGTATGGCGGCAGTTTTTTCACCTTTCTGCCCCTCATACGACGGTCTGCTTTCAGCCCGGATCTTCGACAATCAGGGCGCGCTGGTCGCCCATACCTCAGAAAATGGGGGGTACACCTGGGCTGACCTCAATCTTTCCCGCCGTGTCCGGACAAAATACCTCTCGGTGGGCTCCCGGGGAGAAGGCAGAAGCCTCTACATCAGAGAGCGGCGTGATGATCTTTATCCCCAGCCTGCTTGTGAAAGAGAGTGCTTAAAAAAGTAACTTTACTTTTGAGTTCAGTTCATGAGAAAGCCTGATAAAGCATTTACTATGGTCAATTATCTGGAGGAACAGCTCCTTGCAGGAGCTTATTCCTCCGGAAAGGCTCTTCCTTCTTTACGGGCGCTCATGCGGAAATTCGGCATCTCATACGGTACTGCCCAGCGGGGAATGACTTACCTTTATGAAAAGTACCCCCATATTTCCAAAGAGACAGGCAGAGGGACCTATTTCATCCCGGACTCAAAGAGCAGTGATGAAAACTCCGGCTGTTCCATCGCCGTCTTCTGCATTGAGCCCTTTGCCAAAAGTACGGGGCTGTACATTTCCGCCCTCAAAGGGATCATTGCCCTTGCGGGAAAAGCCGGTGTCAGGGTCGAAAGGGTCATGCTGGGGAACGATTTCCACGATGCCGCCTTTCTGCGCAAAGTCAGCGCCGACTATTCCGGAGCCATACTTCTCGGGCAGTTCGATGCCCTCTTTTCACGGCTGGATCTCCCCGTGCCAGCCGTGGGGATCATGATGGAAAACTCCTTTGGCGGCTCGGTCTCTGTGGTGGATCTTGATCCCTACCTTTCAGCGAAACTTGCTGTGCGTTATTTCCTTGAACGCAAGATCACCAAAGTAAAGATCCTCTCTTCTGCCAACAACGCCTTTGTTCTCAGGGGAAATGTCTTTGCAATGCTGGCTTCACAACAGGGGATCCGCTGTTCAAAACCTGTTCAGACAGTGCGCTCCTACACTCCCGGAACGGGTTACTTTTTCACCTCGGACAACTGGGCGCACACCGCCTGTCTCAGATACCGTGAACAAACAAACAGAGATCTCGCCGCCGACCATATCATCATGGGGGTGGACGGCAAACAGTTTCTTCAACCCGGATTTTCCCGTTTCCCCACCGTCGCCGTCGATTGGGAGCAGATCGGTGCCGCCGCATACAACGAATGTATCGCCCGGATCAATGATCCGGCATTGACAGCAAAGAAAATTTATTTAACAGGCTGGTTCGTCAATTTTCCTGAATGACTTAATCAACAATAAGGGACTTGAAACTATGAAAGAAAAAAAACGCGCAAACAGAACAAAGCAAAAGTATCTGTTCACCCTGATCGAACTGTTGGTTGTAATTGCAATTATCGGTATCCTTGCCGCCATGCTTTTGCCTGCCCTGGGAAAAGCACGGGAGCGGGCACGGACCATGCTCTGCCTCAACAATCTGAAACAGCAGGGAGGCGCCTACCACAATTACACCAACGACAGCAAAGACTTCTACCCCACCCCTCCGGCAGGGGCAACGACCATTACCAGTTTTTCGTACTATGTAGGGGGATTCAAGACTGCTGACGGCGTGAAATACGGACAGCTCAATCCTTATTTCGGTTTGGAAAGATTTCAGAGTGCAAGTGATGCCGGAACCAAAGCGGTCCTTGCCCGGGGCGGATTCAATATCTTTTTCTGTCCGGCTGATGTTCCGGGACACGGCTTCTGGCGTCAATCATACGGCACCATGAGAAATTATTACGGCATGAACTATCCCATGAACGCCACCGGCAATCAGACCAACATCGGTTACGCCGACAATAAAACACCGCCGACGCTGGGATTGACCGGTAAAAAGACCGTCAGAGTCGCAGCGCCCTCCAGGTGTATCATGGCTTATGAAGACGGAGCCGATACGATGCAGTGGGTGGCTAAAAACAATGTCAGTTACTTCTACAAGCCGGCGCACTCTCCTTCCAATCTCGGTTATACAGTGGTCTTTACAGACGGTTCTGCAAAGATGATCTATCTG
>JAFTIE010000033.1 GCA_017457065.1 Lentisphaeria bacterium | reverse complement strand
GGCGGGACAAGCGGCTGTTACCTTTCCCCCTCCGCATAAAGCTACGGCGGGACAAGCCAGGTAGCAAGTGCAAACTACCCTTTGCAGCTCTTTGCGAATGGCATCTTTGCCATTTTTTGAATGACTTTTGAAATTACCTCTTCCGTTAATGCTTTTGAAATCAGCTCTCTTTGTCAAACCATTTCTCTTTTGAGGGGGCAACATAGAGGATCTGTTTTCCATCCAGTTTCAAAGTGAAGCGGGAGGTACCAAAGTGTCCCCGGAGCTGCCAGATGCCGGGAGTGACTTTGAAAGAGTTCTTTTTCTGTTTCGGGTCGAGGAGAGCGTTGTGGTTGAATGATCCGGCGTACCTCCCCTCAGGGGATTCCAGCTGCAGATTGACATGGGTATTCATGGTCATGACCGATTCGATGGTCAAAACCCCTGCCTTGTGGACTTTGAACGCCCAGGTGCCGCCGCTTGTGGTGTTGTTGTAGTGGACTTGGGCACGGGCAACACAGGGCAGAGGAGACTCCAGAGCCATGCGCCTCAAGAGAGGTCCTGCCGTCAGTTTCAACACACCACTTTTGTGGGCGGGAACTTGCAGCACGACTTCAACATCTTTTCCTTTTCGGGGCTTCAAGGTACGGCGGAGAAGCTCCTTGCCGTCTGCTCCCGTCAGGATCACTTCTGCCGTTTTGCTTTTCCCGATGACCATGCCGCATTTGAGTTCAAAGGCTTTGCCGCTGCTTTTGAGATAGATGACACATTTGCCCTCTTTTGGGTAACTGCTTGAAAGAATGTAAGGGATTTGACTGCTCCCGCCGCCCACAGCAAGGGGCTTGACGGTTTTGCCGTATTTGTTCACCGCCCACATCCAGAAGGGAAGGCGTTCAAAGAAGAAATAGCGGACAGAGTTGTAACTTTGTTTATCCGGAGTTTCCCCGAAGGCGCATTGGTGCATACCGCATTCAGCAAACCAGGCGGCGTAACGCAGAAAAGTGGGATCTTTGGTAAGAAGCCAGCCGTAAACGGGCAGATCCAATGCCTGAGGATTGGTTCTTTCGCTGTATCCTTTGACGGTGCACTCCGCCCACTCTTTAAGGATCTTTCCGGCAAGAGGGGAGTTGGTGGCATCAAAGTACTTCTGGATCCCCGGCTGGTAGTTTGCCCATCCCACCATGGCGCCCTTCTGGAGTTTTGAGTAGAGGGGCTGCTTTTTGCTGATCTGGGTGGCTCTGAGTCTGGCAAGGTGCTTTTCTATGACAGGAGGGATACGTTTATCTCCTGTGGCAAGCCAGAGATCGGTAAAGGCTGAGATCATGCCGGTCGCTGGACGCCCTGAAAGGGCTTTACGGGTGAGTTTGAGTGAGGCTTCACCCCACATCTTTGCCACATCCAGCCCCCGGATGTCTCCGGTAAGGAAATAGTAGAGCAAGGCGAACTCCGTCTGGCTGTTGTAATCCGGATTCCTTGAGCCTGCGTGCCAGTGTGAAAGTCCCTTGTAGTCGTTGAGCGCTCCCTTGATTTTTCTGCGCCACTGGAGTTTGAGATCTTTGACAGGAGCTTCAGACTCCTTTGTGGACCAGTTGCAGATGTCGATGTCCATCAGATGCCGTGAAACGGCAATGGCACGGCGGCAGATGTCAAAGTCTCCCTTTCGCAGCGCAAGGAGCCAGGGAAGTGATCCGGAAGAGTGGTGATAACCTTTCCAGGTACGAGAGAAGTCGTCCCACCGTTTCAGATCGTTGCGCCAGACAGAGTGGGTGTCGCCGTAGTTCCATTTGCCGAAATCTCCGGGGGAGCTCAAGGCAAGACGGCGTTCCTGAGCATACCAGTTGTAAAGAAGTTTTTCCTCAGCGGGGAATTTGACGGGATCGTAAGGGTGGATGTTCCGCAGGACTCCGGAATTGCAGAGCCACACCGGATCAGGCAAGGCGAACACTTCTGGAACAGGAGCCTTGCTGCCGCCCATGGGATCGATCCGCAGCACAGCGGTTTTGGCGACCCCCATAGGGGATTCGATGGCACCTTCGTTGAAGTAGCGCTTGATGTAATCTTTGCCAACGTTCCAATACCCTTCAGGGGCGGTAAAGTCAAGGATCCTGCCCTCATGACAGTAACGCAAATAGGGGCGGTTGGCATCGGTGACTTTGAAATTGGGCTCTTTCACGCCGTGGGCGGGCCAGAAGTGATAAACGAGAGCGTCGGGTCTGATTTCCAGTTCGTTGGGGAAGTTCTCGGCGAACTCTTCAACGGAAATGCGGAACTTGTCTGCCGCCGCCCATCCGGGAGCCTGTGTGCCGTCCCCGGTTTTCTGCCACGCTTTGGGGGATTTGACGGAACTGACCAGAAATTTGTCATAAGCGTACTGCAAAAGATATTTGTTCATGGCATCGCCTTTGACACCGCCTAAAGCACCTTTTTTGAAGTTTCCGGGGAATTCAATGCCGATATCTTTGAATTTGGCTTGTTTTTCATCCCCTGTAATGACAAAGGTGAAATAAAGTTTGCTTTCGCTGGTTCCGGCACGGAACTCCTGACGGATGATGTAACGGCAGAAGGGCTCATTTTTGGCATTGCGGAAAAAACCTTCGCTCTTGACCATCCTGCGCAAAGGGGAAGAGTCGATGACCCGGGTGTACTCCGGTTTCCCGGCGGTGTAGCGGACTCCCTGTGCCGTAAGAAAGTAAGGGGTGTATTTAAACTCATGGAATTGGGCTTTTTGCACAAATTTCATGGCACGGACACCGGTTTTCAAGATGAATTTCTGATATTTTTCGCCGTTGAGCTGACCTGAAAACACCACCGCGATCCAGCGGAGCGAACCATCCTGAGGCCATCTGTTCAAAACAGTGATATGGGCAGGGAACTGCTTTTTCCCGTAAAACACACCGAAATCCTCAACCTTACTGAATTTACCTCTGGGAAAAGGTATCCCTACTCTGAGAGTTGCTCCGCCTTTGAGTCCCCCGGGATTTTCAACAGTAAAAGGGATCTCAGCCCCTGAGAGCAGTACTGCTGCAATAAGAAGACAAAGTAAAAAAATTTTTTTCATCGCTGTGATCTCCACCAAAATAGTTTATTCTGCTTTCCGCAGCAGTTCTTTGAGTATCAGTTCACGATACCGATCTTTCATTAATATAAATTCATCATTCTCTTTTGCAACAGAAAATACGTCGCAAAAAAAAGAATAATGTTGCACTCAACGAAACTCCGTGGGCTTCTTCCCATAAGTCTGCCGGAAAACTTTGGCAAAGTAATCAGGATTCGTAAAACCGCACTTTAAGGCGATCTGTTTTATGGAAAAAAGGGTGTATTCCAACATATATTTTGCCCTTTCAAGGCGCACTTTGCGTAAATAGGTCTGAGGCGATATGCCGATTTCTCCGGTCACGACCCGGACCAGTGTGGAGCGGTGACAGTGAAGATGCTTCGCATAGTCGGCGATCCCCATGGCGGAGCAGTTGTAATAGACCGACACGCTTTCACAGAAACGTTTGAAAAGCAAAGGGGGAGATTTTTCTTTCTTTTTGCCTGCCAGAGCAAGAGAAAGGATCTGGAAAGCTGTGGCTCCAGCCTCATAACACGCCGATACTTCCGGACTCCCCGTTTCCCGGATCAAACGCATGAAAAGTTCCCGGGGACAGAGAGTGACCGGACGGGGGGAACGGGTGAGCTGAAACGCCGCAATGATCTCCTGAATATGGGGACCGTCAAAACAAAACCAGTAAAGTTCACTTTCTTCCGTCGCTGTAATATCATGATAGTCTCCGGGAAAAAGAAAGCAGACTTCGTCCTGATGAAGCACCATCCGCTCCGGTTCTCCTGTAAAGTGGAAGGTCCCTTTGGTACACCAGAAAAGTTCTCCCATCGTTTTTTGGCGGGGAGCATCCCGCCAGGGGGGAGTGAGTTGATAAAAACCTGCTGATGCGATCCTGAGCCACAAAGGGGGAAGTTCGAGGGATTTGTCGCGATAGGCAATATCGAGGATATTAGGTTGTTTCCTGGCTGTTTTCATATCTTTATCCGGTAACGGTGTCTGACACTCTTTTACAATATACTTTATGATAAACAAAAAATCAAATCCGCGCTCTCCGAAAAAAAGATTTATTTTTTTCTGTATGCAACATAATTTCTGTTTTTACGACAATATTTTTATTGTAAAAAACTTTTTATAACGTAAATTATTTGATGTAACTTACTAAAGAACAGGAGTCTGGAAAACATGAAGAAAAGTTCTCTTAGCGCTTTTACGCTGATCGAGCTCCTTGTGAGTAAAACCTGTCAAACAGGTGTTTCTCTGTCGTATTACCTGAAAAAAGAAAACAAAAAAATACCTTATTATGCTTGCGAAGCAAGCGCTTCATGCCCCAACGGGGCGCTTCATATTTTCCGCAGGAAAATGCTTCAT
>JAFTIE010000032.1 GCA_017457065.1 Lentisphaeria bacterium | reverse complement strand
GTCGGAAACAGTAAGTACCGGCAGGATGCCTTGGGCATGCCAGAGGAAAAAGAGAACAAAAATAATCAGCGAAGGGGCGAGAAGTTTAAGGTAAAGTTTCCAGTGGAATTTTCTCTTTTCCATCCAAATCAGCGCAGCTCCGGGAACGATGAAAAAGATCCACATAGGCTCGGCAAGGAGCGAAAGCACCAAACAGAGTGTACTTGCGAAAGAGACCTTATCTTCTTTCATTGCACGGTAAAAAAGAATCAGTGCCCCGGTTCCGAAAAGCATGGCAAGACAATCTTTTCTTTCGCACAACCACACCACCGATTCCACACGCTGCGGGTGAAGAGAGAAGATAAGTGCCGCCATACCTGCCCATGCAGGAGTCAGTGAGGAGTTCCCCCATTTGAAGGTGCGCAGTAAAAAGTAAAATAATACGGCGACACCGCTGTGGAGCACCAGGTTGGTCAGGCGTGCCCCTGTGACGAACCCTTTTTCTCCCCAAAGCAGGAAATCAAGGTATAATGACAGAGAGGTCAAAGGCGTGACAAGTTTCTGAACGGGATCAAAGAGCCGCTGGGGAGAGCTGTCGATGGAAAGCACGTTCAGATAGTAATAACCGTCATCCCCGATAAGTTCTTTGAAAGCAAGAGAGGGGGCAAAGGCGGCAAAGGTCACTCCGGCAATGAGAAGAATCCAGAATTTATCTGAGTTTGTAAGGCTGTGGAAAAGTTCCTGGAGTTTTTTCATGTCATGCTCCTGTTTGAGAAACAGTTTTTGAATACAAAGTGTAATAATACCCTTTCAGGGCAAGGAGTTCCGAATGGGTGCCGGATTCCACAATAATGCCTGATTTCATACAGTAAATACGATCGGCATCCAGAATGGTGGAAAGACGGTGGGCAATAACAACAGATGTCCGGTTGCTGCCCAGTTTATCAAAAGAGTGTTGGACGAGAGTTTCTGATTCATTATCCAGTGAACTTGTCGCCTCATCAAGAATGAGTATGGGGGGATTTTTGAGAAAAACACGGGCAATGGCGATCCGCTGGCGCTGTCCGCCGGAAAGCTTGATGCCATTTTCGCCGCAGCGGGAATCATACTTCTCAGGAAGTGTCAGGATAAACTCGTGGATACCGGCAAATCGGGCAGCTTCAATGATTTTTTCATCATCGGCTTCGGGGGAACCGATAGCGATGTTTTCTCTGATGGTGGTGTCAAAGATATAAGGCATCTGGCTGACTGTTCCGATTTGAGAGCGTAAAAGTTCAAGAGAATAGGTGTTGATGTTTCTGCCATCCAGCAAAATTTCCCCTGACTGAGGTTCATAGAAACGGGGGAGCAGTCCGCCGAGAGTGGTTTTACCGGCTCCCGATTCCCCTACAATGGCGACCTTTTGACCGGGTTCGATGGTCAGAGTGATCCCTTTGAGGACCTCCGGCTCCTCCTTTTTCATTGAGGCATATTTGAAATGCAGATCCCGGATCTCAATTTTTCCCCGGAGGGGGGATGGGAGCTGTTCCAGACAACCCGGGAGATTACGGATCTCAGGGGGGATCTCCATGATTTCACGGAACCTTTCAAATGCTGCCATGCCCTGCTGGTACTGTTCTGCCAGCTCCGCAAGCATCATCAGCGGAAAGGTGATAGCGTGAGAATACATGAAAAAGACAATAAGTTCCGCCGTATCTGCCATCTTGAAAAATACCAGAACAACGCCGATGGCGACAAAGACTCTGGTGTACCCGTGGAGCAGCAGCCGCATACCGATGTGGAACAAAGCCATCAGGTGGCGCAATATTTCCTGCCGGTCCAGGAGGGAGGTGTTTTTCTTTTCAAAGAGATCGATCTGTTTTTTTTCGTTGGTGAAACTCTGGGTTTCCCGGACTCCTTTTATGGCATTGTCGACTCCTGCATTGAGTTCAGCCACACTGCGGCGCACTTCCCCGAAGGAGTGACGCATCCGATTTTGGAAGAGGTGAAGCCAGATGATGATCAAAGGCGCAGGAAGCATGGCGAAACAGGCAAGGCGCCAGTTGATCATGAACATGATCCCGACACCGAAAATAAAACGGAGCGATGAGGAAAGAATTATTTCCGGCGCCCGGTGTGCCAGAGATGAAACCGTGGTCAGGTCATTGGTCATCCGTGAAAGAATGGTGCCGCTGCGTTCCGAGTCGTAGTAGGAAAAGGACAAGGTCATCAGATGGCGGAAAAGATCGTTCCGCATATCAGATTCGATCCTGAAGCCCAATATGGCGCCCCAGCGCATGGAAATATAGTCGCAGATACCACCTGCCAGCAGAAGCACAGCGACTGCCGCCATGCTCAAAACGACCATGGTGCTGTTGCCGGCGGGGAGATAGTTTTTCAGCGCTTCAAGGATGAGGATCGGGGATAGTGATCCCATTGCAGGGGAAAGTGCCGCCACCAGCAGAGTGAGAAAAAGGAGCTTTTTGTGACGGGGATAATAACACAAAAACGCCTTCAACAGTTTTTTCTGCTGCTGAAAGCTCAGTTTGGGAGGCTTTTCAAAAAATACTCCGAAGTGGGGCGGCATATTCTTTCCCTGTTTTTATGTGCAAAAGGCACTGAAGAGTCCTTCAGTGCCTCTCTGGTGTTATTTACGGAAATCAGCCGATCTTGATCCAGCTGCCGTAATTTGCCATGCCTTTGACCACAGCGTCAAGGATGGTGGCGATCTCGATGGTTTCTGCCACAGGGATCGGATTCGTGCCGCTCTTGTAGAATTCAAGGATCTTCTGGAGCAGATTGGGGAAGATGTTGCTCATGGTGCTGATCTGGGCAACAGCATTATCTTCTGCTGCCGCATTAAGGGTGAAACCCCAGAAGGCAGAGTAATTCATATTGGCGAGACGTCCGTCCCCATAGCGGAGCGCAACTGTAAGACGTTTGTCATTGCCGCAGACCTGCAGCTCTTTGGCTCCCACACCCATCAGAGAGACGATCATCTCGATCTGGTGGATCGCATATTCGGGGAAGTTTCCGCCGCCGCCGCAAGTGCTGACGAAGAGAGATCCGATATTTTTCTGCTGCAGTTCCATGATTTCAGTGCCGAAACGCAAGGCAGAGCTGCTCATGAGGGGGGTGTTGTATTTTGCGGCGAGATCAAACATCCGTTTGGCAGCTTCCCCGTTGGGGGCAAAGGGTTTATCGACGTAGACAGGTTTGCCGCTCTTGAGAGGCAGTTCCGCAAGCTCTTCGTGGACCTCGGGATTGGAGGGGGCAAGGACGCAGATGCAGTCGCTCTTTTCCACCACCTCCGCGATGGATGCAACGGGGGTAACTCCCTGTTCTGCACACCAAACTTTCAAATCTTTTTTACCCGCAGGGGTATACTTTTCCCAGGCATAAGCTACATCAAATTCATCTTTCAATGCGGATTCCCGGATCCATTTGGGGTAATTATTGGCGTGCCATTCGTCAATAAAAAGATCAATAAAACCGATTTTCTTTTTCATTTCTGCAGAATTCCTTGTAAATTATTTATTTTTTTCATCCACGGTGGGATCGCATCCGTTCCAACAGTAGGTACACAAATCTTCTCTTGGAATGCCGATGGCATCCTGAAGTTTTTCCAACTGCTGGAATTTTAACGTGGTGAAGTTGAGTTTTTTCCGGATCACGTTGACCATTGCCAGATATTCTTTTGATCCGAAAACCTGATATTTGGCGATGATCTCGGGAGTCAATTCTTCAGTACCTTCCAGTTCGGCAATGGCTTTCCTTGCCGCCAGCTCCTGTTCGTTACGGGAGCGTGAAAAATTCAGAAAACGGCAGCCGTAGAGCAAAGGCGGGCAGGAGGAGCGCATGTGTACCTCAACGGCTCCTTTTTCGTAGATACGTTTGACAGTATCCCCCAGCTGGGTGCCCCGGACGATGGAGTCGTCGCAGAAAAGAAGTTTCTTCCCTGAGATCTGGCTTTCCACAGGGATCAGTTTCATTTTTGCGACCTTTTCTCTCATGCTCTGATTGGGGGGCATGAAAGAGCGTGCCCATGTGGGGGTGTATTTGACAAAAGAACGCTGATAGGGACGCCCGAAGCGGTTGGAATAGCCGATGGCGTGAGGGATACCGGAGTCCGGGATGCCGCAGATGGTGTCGATCTTTTCCTTGTACTCTTCGTCCTGGTCCGCCATGGAAGCGCCGTTGCGGTAGCGGGCAAGTTCGGTATTGACTCCTTCATAGCTGCTTGAAGGATATCCGTAATAGACCCAGAAGAAAGTACAGATCTTTTTGCAGCATCCGGGTTTTTTCATCACTTCTGTGCCCTCAAGGGTGATCTTGCGGATCTCCCCGGGACCCAGTTCGCAGTCAACTTCAAAATCAAGATTGGGGAAAGCGGAGCTTTCCATGGTCACGGACCGGGCGGAAACACTTCCGTCGGCATTGATACGGGTACCGAGGACAACCGGTGTTCTGCCGTAACGGTCTCTTGCGGCATAGATGGCACCGTTGTGGAGCAGTAGCAGGGAGAGGGAACCGTCGATGATCTGCTGGGCACGGGCGATGCCCTCCACCAGAGAGTCTCCCCGGCAGATCAGCATGGCGGCGACTTCGGTGGGATTGGGTTCGCCTGAGCCGTATTCACAGAGATGGGAAACGCCTTCGTTCAACTCCTTTCGGATGATCTCATCGATATTGTTGATCCTGCCTACGGTGATAATGGCAAAAGTACCGAATTTCGAGGTGACTACCAGAGGTTGATCTTCGTCATCACTGATAACACCGATACCGCAGTTGCATCCTTTGAATACTGCAAGGCTTTCTGCGCCGAACTTGGTCCGGAACGGTGTGTTTGAAATGTCATGGATCCTTCTTTTTATGACCCCGCTGTTGCAACTCATCGCCATGCCGCCCCGCCGGGTGCCCAGATGAGAATGATAGTCTGTACCGTAATAAATGTCCTCAACGCATTCAGCGCCGGAAACGACTCCGAAAAAACCGCCCATATCTTATTCCATCTCCATTTTCATGACTTGCCGTATGCTAAATTTACCACACGGGAGCATTTTTTTCAAACGGTCTGCCGCAAAAATTTGCAATATTCCTTAAAAAAATCACTTCCTGACGGTAAGATCGATCTGTTCTCCCACGGATCCGGCAGCTTTCCCCTGTTTGAGATTGGCTTTGTAGATGGTGTTGTAAAAACTTATGGGAACCATCAATCTGACTTCCGCTTTACAGGGGAGTTTGGTAAAGTCGATCCTGTTTCCGGGAACTCCCACTGCTTTGAGGAGAGTCTCTGCCATCATCATGTCCCCGGCAGGAGCCATGTGGACTCCGTCAGAGGTCAGCAGAAATCCCCTGACTTTGGGGTACTGCTTTTTCAGCAGGGCAAGCTGTTTCTGCATGGCGGCATTGGTATCTGCCAGAAGGCATTTTTTCTCAGCCGCGAGCCGGCGCAGGAAATCATTGTAGGGAACAAGTTTCTTATTCATATCATTGGCAGGATCTTCACCGATCATGGTGGCTGTCATGATGCACACCTTGATCCCGGCTTTCTGAGCGTTGTCAACGATGGCAGTGATATTCTTTTTGTACTGATCCAAGGGGATCCCCATATTTCTTCTGGAGTGCCACACATCGTTGACACCGCAGCTCAAAAAGAGAAAGTCCGCTTTTTTGCTGAGCACATCACGTTTGAGTCTGGCAAGCATCTGATTGGACTTGTGACCGCTGACACCGGCTCTGACCGGAGTGGCTTTCACGCCGTTTTGATTGAGTACGGCGATCACCAGATTGACATATCCGGCTTCCCGGCGCTGCCCCTGCTGGGTGATGGAGTCACCGAGAAAGGCGACGCGGGCATTGTTTTTGATCTGGATCCCTGATGCAGAGAGAGAAAGAAGAAGACCGGCTGTTGCGAATGTGAAAAGAGATTTGTACATGTTTTTGTTCCTTCGGGTTGGATCGTTTGTGATAACTGTTTTGTCAGCTGGACTTAATATACCATAAAACAGCTTTGTTGTCAAGAGTCCGCCGTGAAAAGTTGATTTTTCAACTGTTCAGAGTTATATTATAGGACGTCTGGAGATGAGAAAGTGTATAAATTTGCTTTTTGTGCTGATTTGTCCACAATAAAGCAGAAAAATCCATTGCTTTTGGCAGGATTTGATATTATACTATACGCAGTAACAATTCACCAGCTCTAAAAAATTTTCAGAAGGTTGAAAAATGGTAGAAGCTATTATTGTCGGCGCCGGTCACCGGTCTTTGTGCTATGCACAGTACGCTCATCAACACCCCGAACAGTTCAAGATCACCGGAGTGGTGGATCCTATCCCTGACCGCCGTGCAGCGGTCCAGCGGGAGTTCGGACTTGATGACTCCATGCTCTTCCGTGATGTGGATGAACTTTGTACCAAACCCAAACTGGCGGATGCCATCATCAACGGTACTATGGATGAACTCCATGTCCCCACCTCTCTGCCGCTTCTGGAAAAGGGATACCACATCCTTCTTGAAAAGCCTGTGGCGATCAGTCTTAAAGAGCTGAATCAGCTCCGTGCCGCTCAGGAAAAGGCGGGCAAGGTCGTTATGATCTGCCATGTGTTGCGCTATGCCCCCTTTTACGCTGAGATCAAAAAGCGCATCCTTGACGGAGAGATCGGACGCATGATCTCTCTTTCCACGGCTGAGTATGTGAGCTATCACCACTTTGCCACCTGTTTTGTCCGTGGCAAATGGGGGAACTCTGTGGATTGCCGCACCAGTATGCTTATGGCAAAGTGCTGCCATGATATGGACCTTGTTTCATGGATGACCTGCGGCTCCAAGCCGGTCCGGGTGGACAGCTTCGGCGGACTCCGCTGGTTCTGCAGGGAAAATGCCCCTGCTGATTCCGGAAATCACTGTCTGCGTGACTGCCCCCTTGTGGACAGCTGCGACTTCTCTTCCAAACGGATGTATCTTGACCATCCCGAGCGCTGGGCAAGCTATGTCTGGCCCGAGTTTGATTACCGCAAGGAACTCAATACTCCTGAAAACCGTCTTGCCAAATTGATGGAGCCCGGCAATCCCCACTCTTGCTGTGTCTGGAAGTGCAACAACGATCAGGTGGACCGCCAGAGTGTGATCGTCGACTTTGAGAATGGATGTGTTGCAACACACCAGCTTATCGCTGATACCTGCCGTGCCGACCGCCGGATCCATATCGTTGGAACAGAGGGGGAGATCGAAGGATTCATGAGCCAGGAACGTTTCGTGCTGCGCAAACATGACTTGCGCCCCGGCAATGATTATACCGAAGAGACCATTGATGTCAAAGTGACCAACGCTGAAGGTCACGGCGGCGGCGATCTGCGTCTGGTTGAAGACTTTATTGCCCGGATCAATGGCGAAGAACCCTCTATCTCTTCCACCGATCTCTGCGACTCCGTCATCGGCAATCAGCTGGTCTTTGCCGCTGATGCCGCTATGTTCGGCAAAAAACGCATTGAGAATTTTGACAGTTTCTGTGAAGAGCAGGCTTGAAATTTTTGAAAAGTTTGCTATATTAAACTGACTGAGGTGAGCCCCCCGCTGGTCAGCGGGGATTTTCTCTCTTTACAGAAAAGTCTAAAATCAAGGAGAAACTGAAAATGGCTATTGACAAAAATTCAAAGAATTGGAAAAATCTTGAGTACGCCTTCGCAGGTGAATCCCAGGCACGGAACAAATACACCTATTTCGCTTCCAAGGCCCGCAAGGAAGGTTACGAGCAGATCGCAGCTATCTTTGAGCAAACTGCCAACAATGAAAAGGAACATGCCAAACTCTGGTTCAAAGAGCTGAACGGCATCGGCACCACCCTGGAAAATCTCGCCGCCGCAGCAGCCGGTGAACATGAAGAGTGGACCGAAATGTACCGCACTTTCGCTATCGAGGCTGAACAGGAAGGCTACGCCGAACTGGCACGGGTCCTTGAGCGTGTTGCCGCTATCGAAAAGCGTCACGAAGAGCGTTACCGGAAACTTCTCGCCAACATCGAATCCGGCGAAGTCTGGGTCCGCACCGGCGAGAACCGCTGGGAGTGCCGCAACTGCGGTCACGTCTACATCGGTGAAAATGCTCCCGAAGTTTGCCCCACATGCAAACACCCCAAAGCCTACTTTGAGATCGAAGCTCAGAACTACTGAGTCCTTCTTCAAATCTTGCGGCGGCTTTTAAGACGTTGTTTGAGGTAATTCCAAAACTCCTCAAAATTGTCAAAGCGCCCTCGCTTCGATCTGATAAAGGGAGCGTTTTCGGCTGTTACCTTACAGGTAGCAACCTCAAACTACCCTTTACAGCTCTTTGCGAATGGCATCTTTGTCATTTTTTGAATGACT
>JAFTIE010000262.1 GCA_017457065.1 Lentisphaeria bacterium | reverse complement strand
TGAGTGGAAACATCAATGAGCTTGCCGGAGTTGAGGGATTTCCACAAGAGGGGCATCCGCTCTTCGGGGACCAGTCCCTGAGTGATCATAAGACACTGGGTCAGGGCATAAGCATAACGGTTTTTGCCGGGAAGTTCGACACCGTAAAGCTCCTCTTCACGGAATGTTTCTTCCACAGTCTTGCCCAGTTTTTCGGCGATGGAAGCAAGTTTCTCAGCACGCTCAACGTTACCCATGGCATCGTGGAGATAAGCGGCGGCTTTAAGAGCTTCAAAAAGATAAAGGTTCCAGAGAGACTGGGGATATCTTCTCATATCGTTGATTTCGCCCACCCATTCAAAGAAGTGCCAGAAGCGGGGATTTTCGGGGATGTAATAGAGTCCGTTTTCCTCATACTGCAGCATATTATCAAGGATCTCGTCAACAGTAGGCATGTGATTTTTGAGTCCCTCCCAGAAATCACCGAAAAGCAGACGGTCACGCAAGGCGACGATGTAGGCAAGGGTGAACATGGGGATGGTCCGCAAAGTGGCATCTCCGGGTTCGGTCAGGGAAAGGAATCCGTCAACACAGGATTTCCGCATGAGATCAAGGGAAGCTGCGGCAAAGTCGTAATTGCCCCACACATAGTACCCCAGCATCATCTGGATCCGGGCATCAAAGTTCCAGAGCGCCTGTTCGCGCCACGGACAATCCTCGTAGTGTTCGTGCATACACAAAACCATGGTGTGCCGTGAAATATCGTTCAAGTGGAGCAGTTCACCATCTTCGCATGAAAATTCCGCTGCGGGGGGCAAGGGGAGTCTGAGGGGGATCACTCCTGCAGAACACAGAGCCGTTTCCCCGGTCATGGCGGTAAAGTGGAGCTCAAGATAGCGTGCTCCGATACGGCGGTGGGCAAATACAAAGTCGTTGATACCTTCCTTACAGATATAGCGGTCGGTAAAGTTGTATCTGTCCTGAGCGCTCATGACTCTGCCGTAGACCAGATGTTCGCCGTGGGCGATATCCACAATGGTCCCGGCGGCGGCTTTCAGGCGCAAATGGAGATAACCGCACTCCTCCTTCTTCAGATCCAGCAGCAGCATGACACCGTTTTCGCCGTTTTCACCTGAGACCGGTTTGATGGTGTAGAAGCGGTCGCCGGCACCGTTGAAGGACAAGCCTTTCCGGGAAAGAATAGCGTCATAAAGGATATCTTCAATATCAAGAACATCATATCTTTTGCCGGGACGCAGAAGATCCGCGAAACACATCTGAGCCGGAGTCTTTTCAGGATCTTCTTTACGGACGATCCAGCCGCCGAACTCCAGCATGGTGGTCAATTCGGGCAGCTCATTGACCTGGGGGACAGGACGGGGAGAAAGGGAGAGTGGAGCTTCTTCCGCCGTGTAAACGCCTGCGTTTTCCCATGAAGAGTCGTCAAACTCCGCCTCTTGCCAGGGAAGTTCTTTGCGGGCATCATATTCAAAGATGAATCCTGCCTGAAAGGTCATCTGCCGGGCGCTGTATGAAAGAAATCCCGGTTCGTCGGCACATTTCCATGTTTCATCTGTGGCGCAGAGGATCTCTCTGCCGGAAAAAACAACAGCTCTCAGAGAAGCGATACCCGGGAGATAAACGTGGAATTTAGTGCCCAGATAGTGTACAGAGACAGCGATGACATTGGTTCCCTTTTTCAGATAGGGAGCAATTTCCAAAGTGCTGTAACTGCGATCCCTGGGGTAGTCTGAAAACTGCCCGCCGGGAACACGGACTCCGTTGACATAAAGAACAAAAGTGGAGTCTGCGGCGATCTGTACTGCGGCAGTTCCGGGGATCTCGTCAAGATGAAAAGTTTTCCGGAATGCTTTGTATGAGTCGATTTTTCCGCACTTGGCGGCATCCCATATCCATTTGACAACCGGATTGAAAATCGCTTCTGCCATAAAATATATCTCCTCGATTTTGTCAGGTAATATTCACATGGAGATAATTTAATGTTCCAAAGGCAAAAAAACAAATCAAAATTGTAAAAAAAAGTGATTTATTCAACACTTTTCACAGATATCCCGTAAAATTCCTCTGATTAGTCCGGAAAATTGCACGCATTTCAAAGAACAGGGCTTGCAAAAGAGGTTGTACTGATATAACTTCTGTCTGCTCCAATTGCAAGAGCCGGAATAGACTTCAAACGCAAATTCGTATTGCGATGCCGAATTCTGCGGCACTCTGAAAGAAAAAATCTCACCGTCTGCGTTTAGTTCAAGACCGTTTACACCGATCTTTTAGAAAAAGTTGTCCAGCCAAAGGGGGTAAGCGCAAAAAAAACAGTCTTCAACGAATAGACTTTGTTTCAGGTTGATTTTTGTTAATGTTCTCAATTTTGTGGCGGGATGAAAGGTGTATCTGCCCACTTTTTTATTGATTCGTCCAAAGAAAAAACATTTCCTGCTTGACAAATCGATGTATCTGTGGTATTTTTACTGTGCATTGGGGGCTTTCTCTTTACTTTTTATTTTGGGTATTACAAAGTAAAGGCCGGATGCACTTTTGTCAAACAACTCATTATAAAAATGGGACATTGTCAACAAATAATGATGGGCCTGTAAGCATGGTAAAAAGAGCGAAGTTTGATCGACTTCTCTGACCGTAAAAGTTCGACTGCCGCAGTGTGCGGCTGTACCCCCTTGGAGGAGGGCCAAATGATAAACCGTAAAAACAGTAAACGCCTTGAAATCATCGTTCCAATTTCCAATGACAACGACTGGCCGGATTACCGGCAGACGATCGCAGAGATCCGGGAACAGCACGATAAATACGGCATCGATCAGTTTGCCTTGACCTGTCCCTGCGGCGGCTGGCGCACTACCGGATTGCCGCCGGAAGAGTTCTACCGTGAACGGGCGGAAGTTTTCAAAAAGATACAGTCAGCCGTTGCTCCGGAGGGGATCCGATGCGGCTGGTGGATCACGCTGACGCTGAAATCCGGTCCCGATCCCCGCTGGAACCGGATGATCCGGATGGATGGCACAGAAACGCCCATGGCATCCTGTCCGCTCAATCCGGTGTTCCGGGAAACATTTGCCCGGAATGTTGCCCTTTTTGTAAAAATCGCCAAACCCGCTTTTGTGATAACCGAAGACGATTTTTCCATCAATGCCGCAGCTGTGTATGAAGGCTGTTTCTGCGAACATCATCTGGCGGAATTTGCCAGACGGGAAGGTCGCTTTTGGACACGGGAAGAATTGAAAGCCATTCTGGAACAGACGACACCCGAAGCCCACGAACTGCGCCGCCGCTGGCGTGCTCTTATGCGTGACTCGCTTGTTCTTTTCGCCCGGGCAATGCGGGCCGCCGTGGATGAAGAATCCCCGGAAGTTCCCATGGGAACTATGCAGTCAGGAAAAAGCGATCAGGACGGCAATATGACCGAAGCCCTCGCCCGTGCCATGGCAGGTCCGGCACACACACCGTTCTGCCGCTTGCACGGAACATTTTACGGTGGCGAAAATATCAACGGAATTCCGGAAAGGATATTTCACGCACTCTATTCCAAACAGCATATCGGAAAAAATTTCAAGTTCCTTCACGAATCCGATACATTCCCCCATACCCGTTTTTTCACTTCAGCAGCCTCTATGCGTGTTTTGATGAGTTCCAGTTATTCTTACGGCTTTTCCGGTTCGATTTTTCAAACCCAACAGCTGCTTGATGACGGAAACGAAGAAAGCGCCTACTGCAAACTGATCGGCAGGGAGCGCAGCCGTTTTCAGGCAATCGTTGACGCTGCTGCCCATTGCAGACTCAAAGGTGTCCGGGTGCATTATGATCCCTTCCGGGCGACTGCTGATCCGGAACGCAAGTATCACTCCCGCTGGGATGGGCTTCTTTCCAAATATTCCATTCCCTATACCACCCTTGAATCTGATACCGTTTTTCTTTCCGGCAATCAGCCGATGCATTTGGAACGGGCAGAATTGATGCAGATCCTTTCAAAAAGTGTATTTCTCGACGGCGATGCAGCGACAGCGCTCTGCCAGCTCGGCTTGAGCAGGTATATCGGTGTTGAAACAGGCGATGACCCCATTACCGGAATGAATGTGTATGACCTTTGCGGCAGGGAAGTCATCCAGCCGGAATTTATTCCGGAGCATAAAGGGCGCAATATGCATCGCGCCGACTTCTTCGCTCCCGGGGGGCGGGGAAAACATTATTCTCTTGTGCCCATTGATCCGGGATGTGAAATCATCACAAAACTTCTTTCTTATAAAAAGGAATTCATTTCAGTCGGCATGACCCGTTTTGTCAATGAACTCGGGGGCAAAGTGGTGGTACTCAATCAGGCAATTTGCAACAATCGTTCCTCCTCTCTTTACAACTACCGGCGGCAGAAACTTTTTCATGAACTGCTGATCTGGTGCAGTGATGAATATGCTTTCGTCAAAAATGAGGCCCGGATATTCCTGATCATGAATGAGGCACTTGATCCGGAAACTGCCGGATTCCGCGGCATGTTGACACTTTCCAACCTCAACCCGGACCCGGTGGAAGGATTTGCACTTCATCTGCCGCCTGCATGGCGCGGATGTGAATTCCTGCGTCTTGTACCGGATGGAAAATATCTTCCCTGTCCGGCAGCACAAACAGAGGATGGCGCAATATTTGACTTCAACATTGCTTATGCTTATCCGGAAGTGCTGCTTATAAAATAGGCTTGCAGGCAGATCAAAAAAACGATTGGGGGCTGTTGTACGGAAATTGCCGGATCATCGCAGTGTTTTTTATTGAAAAATTCCCGTTGCAATGTTATATTACTGAAGGAGACGTTTTAATGTGATAAGGAAAAATGAACAGCATCAAAAAATCAAACTCTGACAATTGGTCAGCACTGTCCCCGGCTGAAAAGAAACTGGCGCTTTTTCGCCGTCAGAAAGATTTGCTGGACACATTCCTTGCAACCGGGGCGATCAGCCGGGAACAGCATGACAAAAGCCTTAATTGCCTGATTGAAAAAATGGACATCAAGGATGAAGAACTATGACGGATCGCACTTATATCGCCATTGACTTGAAGTCTTTTTATGCCTCTGTTGACCATGGAAATAAATGCTTTTCCTGTTTTATTGTCACTCCCGGCATTAAAGGTTTTGACAATATCAGGATGCTCAATATTATAAGTTAATTGAGCTTCCCGGATAAAGCGTTTTATTTGCTGTGCATCCTGGTTGCCGGACATGATCTTGACAGCATGCAACTGTTTAAGAACCAGGTGTTCTGCGGAATATACTTCAGAACTGCCGCCGCTGCCTGAAAACTCACCGATCTTATAACAGTTAAATATTTCTCCATATTCCATAAAACGACTTATCATCAGTTAATATCTCAAATTTTGTGATGAAATAAATTGCTTCCTTTCAAAAATCTTTCACATCTCCGTCCCAGCAGTAAATATACCATTTATTTGCTCCAATTGCAAGTGTCGAAATAAACTTCAAACGCAAATTCGTATTGCGATGCCGAATTCTGCGGCACTCTGAAAGAAAAAATCTCACCGTCTGCGTTTATGCGTCCTTCAACGCTGCGAATATGCCCCGTTTTTCCTTCTGAAAAATCGGAAAAAGATATACTTTTACCGTAAAACGGTATTCCAATTTGCGCTTTTTATGCTATATTTACTTCAGAGAGCAAAATAAGTATTGCAACATGCCAAAGGGAACTTTCAAAATTTCAAGGTCAAAGGAGACCACAATGAAAGATTATTTGAACTTTTCAGGAAAACATGTGATCGTCACCGGCGGACGGCGGGGAATTGGCAGAGCTGTTTCTATCGCATTCGCCGAAAGAGGAGCAAAAGTTATGATCTCTTCAATCTGTTCCCACCGGGAAGGCGGCGGGAACTTCAGTTACGGCGTTATGAAAGCCGTAACTGACCTCCATGACAAGATGCATGGCAAATTCAGCAGCCAAATATAATATCAACGTCAATGCCATCGCACCGGGAATCATCCGGACCCCGTTGACCGAAGGGCAAGGCTGTTTCGAAGAAGAACGATACAGCAATATCATAAAAAAATATCCTGCCAACCGTCTGGGAGAACCGGAGGAAATCGCCTCTGCCGCACTCTTCCTTGCCAGCGACATGAGCAGTTTTGTCAATGGTCATCTCCTCACGGTCGACGGGGGATTTTCCGGTAATTAAGAAAACAGGAGAAGTTATTTATGGATATTGAACAGTTAAAACAAAACCTCAAGAGCTATTACGGCACCATCTCTTTGACCAACCCGCAAATCACCAGCCCCTTCAATCCCCTTCAGGAACAGATGGACTCCTATGGTGCAGCTCATCCGGAGCTCACGCCGACTCAGTTGAAAGCGGCTCAATACGAAATCATCTCTGAGGGTGTCAAGCCGATCCTCTTCCCCAGTGATCCCTTTTTCTATGAAACAACGCTGCGGGCGGCAGAATATGACGGACATACCTCGCTGGGGGCGGGCGGATGGATGCTCAGGAGAAATTTACCCCTTCTTCAACAGGCTTCTCCCGAACATTACCGGCAATACCTCAACGCAGGGAAACTGGCACTCCATTTGACTTATGGACCTTTTTTTGACTTTGACCACCATTGTTTCCCCTACTCCCGGGTAATGAAAAAGGGGCTTGGCGGCATTTATGAAGAAGTACGCAAAGCCGCTGAAAAAACGGACGATCCGGCAAAACTTGAGTTTTACCGTTGTGCAGAAGCAGGCTTGCTCGCCGTCAGAAAGATCGCACAAAAATTCGCGGCAGAAGCACAAAAGAAATTGGCTCATGCTCAGGAAGAGGAAAAAGAAGCTTTATCCATGATCGCTTCTGCGGCGGAACAAGTTCCCTGGACCCCCCCCCGCACCTTCTACGAAGGGTTGGCAGCTATGAAATTCCTCTACGAAATGGGATGTGTCATGGAAGGTGTCGGCATGTCGGTCCTCGGTGCCCCGGACAGGCTGCTCTACCGGCTTTACCGTGCAGATCTGGAAGAAGGCAGATTGACAAAAGAGAAGGCATACGAACTCATTTGTACCTGGATGATCCACACAGATTACCGTTTGCAGCTGGAAAAAAACGTCACTGAACAATTCAATGCCGGAGAACAGGGGGATACTATGATTCTCGGGGGAACAGATGAGCTCGGTAACGATATTACCAATGAATTGTCTTTCATGTTCCTCAGGGCACACCGGGAACACGCATTGATCTATCCCAAGATCCATTGCCGCCTCAGCCGAAATACCCCTGATTGGTTTCTGGATGAGACCGCAAAAGATTTTCTCAATGGCCGCAATGTGCTTTCTTACCTCAACGATGAAGTAATCATCCCGGCACAATGTATGGCAGGGAAAGATCGAAAAGATGCTGCAAATTACATGGCAGGCGGATGCTGGGAAATCATGCTGGAAAGCGCCGAACAGAGCGAAGGAGCCCATTGTTACTTCAGTTTGGCACGGGTGATGGATCTTGTGATACAAAGCAATGCCGAAGAAGAACAGCAACTTGGGCTGCACTTTACCCGTCCCGATGGTTCAGAAAGTTTTGAAAATTTTTATGAGATCTGTCTTTCTCAGGTCAAAATGGCTTTACAGTCTATGCTTGAGTCTCTTGCTGAATATGGTAAACTGTGGTCCCGGATCAATCCGTGCCCCTTCCTTTCCGCCTGTATGAAAGGATGTGTGGAAAAAGGAGTGGATTATACAGCCGGAGGAGCCCAATACAGTCCCCACGGTATCCCCCTTACCGGAGTTGCCATTTATATCAACTCCCTTCTGGCAATCAAAGATCTTTGCTTTGAACGGAAATATTGTTCTCTTTCTCAGCTTCTGGATGCAGTCCGGAATAATTGGGAAGGAGCAGAAGATTTGAGAAGCCGCGCCCTCAAAGCACCTCATTTCGGGGATGGAGAGAAAGAAAGCACCGCACTTGCAGGAAGATTCCTCAATGAGATGGCGGATTTTATCGGCGGATTCACCAATGAACGGGGCGGTAAATTCCAAGTGGGCTTATACAGTTATGTGGATGTTCTCCAATGGGCGCCCCGCACAAGGGCAACGCCGGACGGCAGGTACAACGGGGACTTTCTTGCCGCAGGAATAACTCCTACACGTCTGCATGGAGATGTAATCACAGATGTTTTCCGCACCGGTTCAGAGTTGCCGCTGAAACGCTTCCCCGGTTCCAGTGTCATGACTCTTTCGCTTTCCCGATCCGGGCTTGATGCGGAACGCTTCAAGGCATTGATCCGGAGCTGGCAGACCCTGTGTTCCTGCGGAATGCTCCAATTGAATTGTCTTACCCGGGAAATACTGGAAGATGCACAGAAAAATCCTCAGGATCACCAAAACCTTATTGTTCGGCTGTATGGCATGTCGGCACGGTTTGTGACTCTGGATCCTGAGCGTCAACGGGAATTCATTTCCAGAACGATCCTGAAATAAATAAGACGGGACAAAAAAATGATCCATCATGTTGAAGATAACTCTTTCCTGAAGAAATTTGATTTTTCCAACACAACAGTTCTGCACATACTCAGAAAGGAGCAGCTCTCCTTTCACCGGATCTGTTCCTTCTCTTACAACATACTGGTACTGGTCTTTCAAAGCGACGGCAGCGGCACCAGTTACATGAAGGGGAAAAGCCAGGATTTTTATTTCACACTTGAAGAGGGGCATTTTTATTTTATCCCTGCCGGGCATACTGTGGAATATAATCTTCAACCGGACATTTGTTATTATACATTCCATGTAGGGTTTGAAATTTATCCGGGGCTGGATCTCTATTCGCCCCGGACTCCCTGTATCACAGGGGACGGAACCGCATTGATCCGTGAAATGGATCAGCTCTGGGCCCTTGAAAAAGATCACTTGCACAGGGCATGTGCCATACGCGCCTTATTGCTTCAATTCTTTCTTGACCATTGGCCGGAAGGAGCAGAAGAATATTGGAATATTCCGGAAGAGTTTCAAACTCTCGGTGCTCTGCTTCAACAGGAATGTGATGCCACCTGGACCGTTGCCCGGATCGCAGATCAACTCGGCGTGTCACCAGATGTTTTCACCAGAAAATTCCGTACTTATTTCGGTATCACCCCGAAAAAATATATGGAAAATATTCTGATGCGTAAAATCTCAAGTGCACTTTCCCGGAAAAAAAGTACTTTGCGGGCGGTCGCCAATGAGCTCCATTTCAGTTCAGAGTTCTATCTCTCCCGTTTTATCCGTAAAAACACCGGTATTCCTGTTCCTCAATTCCGGAAACAACTGCTGCTGTATCCGGGCAACTGGTAAGCATGCAGGGGGAGAACGGGAGACTGTTTTTCCGGTTCAAGCTGCGGAGAAGATAACCTTAAAAAAATCGTGGGTTGTCAGGGAAGACTTTTCTGCCATTTCTGCTTAGTGAAGATAAGATTCTCACTTTCGTACCCCAGAGCAGTGACATACTGGACCAGTTTGATCAGCTCTCCCTGAGGGATCTGCGGCGTTCTGGCAAGGATCCACAGCCGTGAATAATCGCTGCCCGTTACCACGGCGACAGTATAATCATTGTTCAGATGAATGATTTTGTAAACAGAGGAAAAGGGGAAGAAAAACTGCACCTTCAAAGCTCCGACTTCCGGGCGCACAGTGAACCATGCTTTTCCGGTAACTGTTTTCAACTTTCCGCAACGCATCCCGGAGTTGACCACCTTCAAAGTACCATCAGGATTCAGGGTATAAGATGCCTTGACATTATAAAGGTCCCTTTCAAACCAGTTGGGCATCCGTGCGATCTCATACCAGACACCTGCGTATGAAGCGGCATTGAAATACTCAACGGCAGGGATCCCCGCCGTCGTGGAGTTGGAACAGCCGCTGCAAAACAAAAGTATGACGGCAACAGTACCGGGAATAAATGATTTTTCCATAACAGACTCTCCTCTTTCTCTTCCGGAGAGTCATTATATACTGTTTGGAAAAGTTTTTCAACTTTTTTTCAAAGCGCTCAGTTGCAAATTTACAGCAAATCTTCCTTTTCCAGAAAGCCGATCACCTCATCAGCCAGAAGTTCGCATCCGGTATCGTTGTAGTGGACCCAATCTCTGTGGTGCCCGTGACAGCGGGCAGCGGCAAACGCCCCCAGTTCGTTGATCCTGACACCCAGAGGGGAAAGCACCTCACGGGCGGCGGCGTTATAGAGATCGATCTCCTTATTGGAACGGTACGCCCATGAGGCTTGTTCCTCTATGACCGGCGTCGTAGTGGCAAAAACCACTTGAGCGCTGGGGAAAAGCTGTTTGATGCGTACAAAGGTCCGTTTCAGGAAATAGCGGTAAAATTCAAGAGGCGTCAGGGGATCTTTGTCATAAACAAAGTTATGGGAGAGATTTTCGGGCTTGAAGGTTACACCTGCAGCTTCACCGTCAGTGCCGCAAGCTGAAGCGTTAAGGTGCAATATATCCCACGCACCATTGTTCCAGTGGACGATATCCATATCAGCAGGCCACTTTTCTTTTCCCTGCCAGTCGCTCAAAGTCCGCAATGTATACTGGACAAATCTGCCGTTATCCTCACTGAAAAAAACCTCGGCTCTCCCGGCAAGTTTTTCCCTGACAAAAGAATCGTATCCCATTCGGATCGAATCTCCCAAAAGAAGCAGCTTTTTCATCTTTCGCCATTCCTTTTTATCACCATTTCATATCCATAACAAATCCGGCTTTTTCTCCGGGAGCAAGTTTGACGGGGACAAAGACAGGTTCCATGGTAGAGAAAGTCCCGGCATCCCAGAAGATCACGCCATAGGGAACACTTCCTCCCATGGCGATCCGCAAGTCAGGCAATCCTTTGTTTTTCAGGATAAACGCCCCGTTCTGTGCGGTCAAAAAAGAATTTACTTTGAAAAGGTTGTCGATTTCAGGCTCCGCCTTGCCGAAACGGACTATTTTCAATGCTTGTGACCGTTCAAAAGCAACCTTGCCGAAAAAAGCCTTGCCGCCGCTGCTGCCGAGGTGGGCGGGAAGATTGTGATAACGGAAGGCAAACTTGATATCAGCTGCAGAGTTATTGGTCAGATTGCTTTGTACCGAAAAGCCTTCCGGAGTAAAAAGAAAACTCTTGACGATCTGTAATCCGGCAAGGTTTCTGTTTTCCCGCTCCCCAATGGTACGGGAAAGTTCTACACGGATCCCCTTACCGCTTTTTTCCATGCCGGTGATCTTGTAACCGTTCTCAACATTGAAAGTGACTTTTTTCGGCGACCAGAAGCCGTCACCGCCAAATCCAAGAGAGTGCACCAGCTCTTTTCCTTTGACCTTGATGGAACTGACCCTTGCTCCGGCGGCAGGATCAAGAAGTGCGGTATACCCGGGAGCGGTCAACTGCAGAAAATCTTTGTTGCCTTTTTTAACTGCCTTCAAGTTGACTTGGGCGTTGTTGAGTTCGTAAACAGCTTTGAAGTCGTTGACCGGATTGTCTGCAGCTTCTTCACTCTGCATCTTTTTGATATAATCCTTTTCCCACGCCATCGCTTTGCAGATCCCGGGCAGGCGCTTTTTCATCATTTCATCCATAGCGCTCCGGGAAATGATTTCCCCTTTTGTCTGTGTTCCGGGAGTGATGGCAAACAAATTCCAGCGCAAAGCGCCGACGTGGACAGTGATCCCTTTTTCAAGCTCTGCTCCGGAAAAGGTGCCAAGAGAGTAGTTTTCTGATGAGTTGACTGTGTATTTGCCTTTTTTGTCAAGATCTTTTATTGAAAGTTTGACAAAAACTTCACCTTTCTGCCAGAAGTTGCCCACTGCAACTGCCATTTCTTTGCCCTTGCGGAAGGATCTCACCTGAAGGATCGATGCCTTTTCAAGTCCGGGAAGACGCTTTTTGAAGTTGCCGCCTTCGCTCCAGTAAGCGGGGAAGAAGGGACGGGGCACAGGAGTCAGAGCTTTGACAGAGGCGCTTTTGCACTCTTTTCCCTTCATCACGATTTTTTCAAAGTCTGCAATGACCGTGTTGACTTTGGCAAGCTGGTTCCAGT
>JAFTIE010000261.1 GCA_017457065.1 Lentisphaeria bacterium | reverse complement strand
GCATTGTGCAGTGCAATTACGCCACTATCCAGATAACTCATAAAGGGCAGATCAAAGACCACAAAAGCGCCGGGAGCCCCCCTGCGGACTGCTGCGGCGTGGTGGAGCATCTGCTCCATGGTCACGGGCAGAGTGTTCCTGTAGCCCAGCACTGTCGGCGCCAGAGAATCCCCTACCAGCAGAACATCTATACCGGCATCAAAAGCGGCAGCGGCAGTAGGGGCATCGTATGCAGTGACCATTACGATTTTTTCATTTTCCCTCTTGCGCTTGGCAAAAGAGGCAACTGTTATTCGTTTCAACATAGCTCAAAAAAACTCCTCAAAGTTGATTCCGGCTTATTTGAAGATGGATTTTTCCAAAAAGCCGGGCAGTTCCTGTTTTTCCTGATAGGCGCAATCAGGGAAATATTGCTGTGAAACAGCGTGCAGTTTGTCCGGGGCGCCCATGATGACCAGATCATCCCCCTCTTCTATCCGGGTGCTGCCGCAAGCGGGAATAAATCCCTTGCCCCTGCGGATCATAGTGACCAGGGCACCCGGGGGCAATTTGGCTTCTGCCAGGCTCTTCCCCACCAGATCGGAGCCTTTACAGACCTCAAATTCGTGAAGGTCATAGTTGACGCCGTCCACCGTTTCCATCTCCACAGGGGCACGGCTTTTGGGAGAAAAGGCTCTGGCGAGATTCAATCTGCGTGCAAGAGGCATCAGAGTCATTCCCTGAACCAATACAGAACCGATAACGATAAAAAAGACCATATTGAACATGGATTTTGAATTTTCGATCCCGGCAACCAGCGGAAAGGTCGCCAGCACAATGGGAGCCGCTCCACGGAGTCCTGCCCAGGAGACCAGTATTTTTTCCTTGAGAGAGAAATTACTGCGGGAAAGAGAGATGAAAACAGCTCCCGGACGGGCGATGAACATCATACACAATGAAAGCAGAACACCGGGTATAAGAACTTTCGGTCCGAGCAGTTCCATAGGATTGACCAAAACACCAAGTGTGGTAAAGAGGATCACTTGCATCAGCCAGGCGATACCTTCGTTGAACTTTTCCAGTCCGCCCCGGAAATTGTATTTCATATTACCCATCGCCACACCGCAGACATAAACGGCAAGGAATCCGTTGGTCTGCAGTAATTCTGCAATGCCGAAACAAATCAGCACCATGGAAACACCGAGAACATAGTAGAGGCCCTCGTACTCAAAACGTCTGCTGAAAAACCATTTGCCGACACACCCCATGAGCAATCCGGCAACAGCACCGCCCAGAATCTTGTAGAAAAGCAGCGGGATCTGCCAGAAGGAAAATCCATTGGCGGCAGTGACCATCTGGAGCATGACAAGCGTCAGCAGAGCAGCCATGGGATCGTTGCTCCCGGACTCCAACTCCAGCAGAGGTTGAAGTTTTCCTGCCAAATTGACACCGTTTCCGCGCAATATGGCAAACATGGCGGCAGCATCAGTAGAAGAAAGCAATGCCGCCATAAGCATCCACCATGTCCATGGGATATCACTTCCGAATCCCCGGAAAATCAGATATCCGCACACGCCGAGAAAAAGAGCAGTCAGAAAAACGCCGCATGTGGCAAGAACGACCCCGCTGACCAATACGGGACGGATCGTTCTGAAACAGGTTCCCAATCCCCCGGAAAAAAGAATAAAACACATGGCGAGAGTGCCGAGAGAATTGATGGGACCTGCATGTTTTTCAGGATCAAGTTCAACAAGATCCAATCCATGCCCGCCGACAACCATTCCCACTGCAAGAAAGAGCAGCAGTATCGGCATATTGAACCGGCTTGAGAGTTTGTTTGCCAAAACCCCCGCCAGCAGCAAAACACCGATGAAGGCAACGAACACGCCAAATGAAAGTCCCATACTTCAACCACATCTCTGAAAAATTCTTTATCCGGAGCCTCACCCCCGGCTCCTATTAATATAATACAGGAAGAAGAGTATTTCCACCTGCCAGTAAAAAAAAACTTGCATTTTTCCACTTTCAGTGATAAATTATGAGCATGAACAGTTGGATATTGATCTACATCGCCGTTTTTTGCGGCGGAGCATCCCTTGCTCTTTTTCTGACTCCGGTCTTTGCGGCGATTGCCAGAAAGACCGGATTTCTTGATCTCCCTGCATCAAATCATAAAAAGCATGTCAGTGCAACTCCCCTTCTGGGCGGCGCCGCCATGTTCAGCTCCTGGATCATCGCCCTGGGCGGCGGTATTGCCGCTATCAGCTGGGGGGTGCTGCCACTGGCGCCGCTTCAAAGCATTATGCCCGGCGTGCTCCACGCACTGCCCAATCTGGGAGTCATTGCCGGATGCGCCGCCCTGGCGATGCTTCTGGGGCTGTGGGATGATAAATTCGCCATGTCCGCCGCAGCAAAATTCGGCGGACAATTCATCATCGCTCTGCTGGTAACACTTTACGGCGGTGTCAGGATCAACATCTTTCTGGAAAATCAGGTCGCCGTCGTTGCCGCCACGGTCTTT
>JAFTIE010000260.1 GCA_017457065.1 Lentisphaeria bacterium | reverse complement strand
GGATGTTATCAACGACTATTTGCAGTTCACAGATGAAACAGGACTTATCCCCGAACATCCGAATTGGTGGAACTTTATTGATCTTGCCTACGTTAACGCCAAAGCCGATCTTCAAGGTCATACGGCAGTGCTCAATTCTCTCATTGCTGCAGCATGGCGGTGCGTTGCCCGTATGGGGGAAGACTTGGAGGCAGAAAACAGAGCACAGCAAATATGCTCTGCCATGAAAAAACATCTTTGGGACGACTCACGGAAGATGTTCCGGGACAGTGACGTTCCGGAACACGGTTTTGAGCTTTACAGTGCCCATCCTGCAGCCATATTGCTGTGTTATGATCTCATGCCTGAGCTCCTTGAAGAGCTTTCACAGCAACTTTACGGTGAAGGTGTCCTTCAGCCGGAACCCTATTATCAGCGTTTTTCCGTTGAAGCTGCCCTTAAAACAAACCAGATCTCCCGCTGTGAAAAAGAGATCCGCAGGATCTGGGCAAATATGGTTTCATCAGATTCCCCCACGGTATGGGAGCTTTCTGAGCATGGTCCCCGTCCTGACTCCAATACAGCAAACAGCTGTTGCCATGCGTTTTCTGCAGCTCCCATGTGGTTCTGCCGCAGAGTGCTTGCAGGGATACGCCCACTTGAACCGGGGTACAAAAAATTTGTCTGCGGACCTGTTTACAAAGGAGATTTCCATTGTATCCAGCCTACACCATACGGCTCCATAGAGGCGATACAAAAAAACGGGAAACTCACAGTGAATTTCCCGCCGGAATTGGAACGCATCTGATTTTTCAGAGAGGTCTGATCCAAGTCGGTTTCTGAAGTTCGAGGACCTTGCCCTTCTCATCTTTCAAAGCTGTGATCTCATAGCGTTCAATGAGCAGCAGAGTTCTCCTGACCATGTCATGATGGGATTCGCAGGTATTGATGTTGCGGACTCCCAGATGACGCTTGACAATGTCACGGTTGCGCCAGTCGGGCTCCCATGTGTTCTGATCGACGGCGCCAAGTCCGTGGAGATGGGCAAGACCGGAACCTGCACACCAGATATCGAACCAGTGCTGCAACGCAGCAGGATCGCTCAAAGGAGCACTGAGGATCTCCATGTAATCAAAGAACTCTTTCTCCCTTTCGCCGGAGAGCACTTCAATTGAGGTCTGGATCTGCTGGTAGGGAATAAGTTCCATTCCATAAACGCCCTGAGCATCAAATTTGAACTTCACAAGGTAACCGCCGAACCATGTGGGCAGCGCCCACTCAGGTTTGCCTGAGGGGAAGAAGAAGTTTCCGGGGCAGTAGACGATGGGTTTGCCGTTCCACAATTCAACGCCTTCGGGGCAGTGGGTATGACAGTTCCAGAGCAGATCGGCTCCGGCATCGATGAAGGCACGGAACATCTCCACCATTCGGGGAGAGGGGAAAGGATTGGTCTCGTGACCGCCGTGGAGCGCCACAAAGACCAGATTGCCTTTGGCTTTTTCTGCACGGATCTCATCAAGGATCTTGAATATCGCCAAAGTGGCAACTCCGGCACGCTCTTCACGGGCACCGCCGTATTCGTTCTCGGCGTAGTTGAGCAGAGAAATACGGATGTTTCCGCAATTGAGTTCAAGCGCTTTGCGGGCATCTTCAAAGTTTTTCCCGGCGCCTACAGTTTTTGCTCCGGCAGCGGTCAGATGGTCGATGGTTTCCATGGTGACATCAGGACCGAAGTCTCCGATATGGTTGTTGGCAAGGAGTGCGACATCCACATTCAGATGTGAAATGATGTCAGTGCATTTCAAAGGCACTTTGAGATTGGGACCGGTTTTATCAATGGGCGTTTCAGCTTCTGTCACGGTGGTTTCCCACTGGACGATACGCAAATCTGCAGAATCAAAGTAGGGTTTGACCTCTTTGAAAACATCTGCCACTTTTCCTTCCATCAAGACATCAAGCCCTGCGGCACGGGGACAAATATCTCCTGCGAAAATGGCAGAGTAGTTCTCTTGAGCACTTTCGCGCCAATTATTACAGCGGTTTACAAATTTCATAAAAAATCCTTTCAGAAAACTTGGGAGTCAATATACATCCGACTTCCATATCTTTCAAGCATTTTTTTGAATTTCTTGCTGAAAACTTGATTTTTTTTTATTTGGTGCTATATTGAGGAAATTTGAAAAAAATTCTAATTCAAGGAAGATCTTATGAAAATTGCAATCATGCAGCCTCCCTACCCCAAAGCGGGGGAAGCGTTAAAAGTTCTGGAATGGCAGATAGAACAGCTCCGCCTTCTGGTACCCGGAGAAAATGATCTTGTGATCTTTCCGGAAAACTCCAACTGTACCGGTTACCTTAACGTCGAAGAGATGAAATCTCTGATCCTGGGCAAAGGAACAGAATATGTTGAGGAACTCCGCCGTGCGGCAGTCCGCGCCCAATGCACCATCATGAGCGGACTTCTCAACTACGGCAGCGATGGCATACTGCGGAATCAGCTGACAGTTTTCACCCCGGAAGGTAAAGAGTTTTCCCCCTATACCAAAGTTCATCTGGTAGAACCGGAACTTGCCAAAGGAATCGAACCGGGAGCAGCCCCCGTTGCTTTTGAATACAGGGGTATCCGTTTCGGCGCAAGCATCTGTTTTGACCACTATTTCCCGGAGCTTTTTGTCCAGTACGCCAAACAGCGTATCGATGTGCTGGTCATGGTGAGCCATCAGCGTCAGGAAAGACCGGAGATCCTGGAATTCACCACCCGGGCACGGGCTTTTGATACAGGATGTACGGTACTGCGTTCAGCCCCTGCCATGCCCGACCCAAATATCGGCGGCAAAAGCATGGCTGTTTCCCCCGAAGGGAAAATCATCGCCGATGCCGGGGGCGTTCCCGGCGTTCTGAGGTGTGAGATCGATCCCAAAGCGCGGTTCACCCGTGCGGCTTCTTACGGAGAACCTGACAAGATCGTGGACTACCGGGAAGCATTGCTGCTTTCCCGGAGTCACGTTGACAAAGAGTAAGTCCTTTTACTTAATTCTTCCATGGCGGAGCGATGACCTCAAAAGGAGTCTCGTTCCGCTTTTGTTTATCATCCGGAAAAATTGCAAGGGTATATTTTCCGGGTGCAAGTTTTCCAACAGAGAGTGTGTGGTAAGCAAAACCTCTGTTTGCAGTAAGTTTGATATCTCTGACTTTTCCGCCCTTGCTGCTATAGATCCTGAAAGGCAGGGTATATCTGTTTCCGGGTCCCAGGAGTTCAAACTCAACAGGCAGTGTGGTCCTGCCGGCAAAGATGGCAGGTGCTGTCATGCGGAATCCCTTTACCTGCCATTCAATAAGTCTGACAAGTTTGAAATCCCCCAAATGAAGCACCAACAGATCCTTGGGAAAATAGCGTCTGGCGTTGAGATGGAACTGAATATTTCTTACAAGTTCATTCTTTTTCATATTCCGCAAGGGAACAGAAACCTTCACCCACTGATTCTGCCGCAGGTTGTTTATATTCATGGAAGTAAGCGTTCTGGTCTTCATGCCGCCGATGCCGATGGAAACGGGGAGAAACTCCTCGTCAGAGCGGTTGAAAGTGGTATGGATATTGAACTCAAAGTAATCATACCGGGACCAGTCGCGCAAATTTTTAGGCAAAGAAAGATTGCAGCGGGGCCATGAGGTGCCTTTAGGTTTGCCGCTCTCATCGTAGATAATGGGATAAGTGAAGCATACAGTTTTCCCCTTGGCAGGGGTCAACATCTGTCCCTTTGAAGGTTTGGCAACTGTCCCGCCCCACCTTGCACCGGGCAGTTGGGAGAGAGGCTTTTCCTCAGTCAGAGGGGCTGCAGCCAGAATCATTGCAGCAGCAACGGAAAAAAGAAGAAGTGTTTTTTTCATTTGCGGTCCCCTTTACTGTTGAGAACGGCATCTATTTTCATAATGGCAGAAGCTAATTTCCATCGCCAGGCATCCATAGTTCCCGTATCCCAGACGCCGTCGGCATGATCCTTGTAGCGGCGCTGGGCAGGGATGGCACTGGAAAGGTCATCTATAACTTTCTGCCCTTCAGCGGCAGCTTTGAGCGCTCCCGCCTTCCGGGCTTTGGCGATCCGGTTCTGAAGGGTGTAAATGTACCGGGCATCGTCGATTCCCTCCCGGTAGCAGAGGAAATTCATTGCAGGAATGGGAGACCCGTCATTGTCAGTCCGGTTGAGAAAGTCCATCCGGGGAGCGTCAAGATAGTTCCACTGGTCGCCGCCGATACTCTGATACATCCACGGGATCAGAGCTTTGAATTCAGATTTCCAGAAACCGTATCCGAAAGTCATCCGGGCACCGGCAGGGGTCACATGGTTGTTGGAGCCGCAAACAGAGTTCGGGTAACACCAGAACTCTGTTCCGGGACGCTTCTTTTTCCATGCTTTCATCTGTTCCGGCGTCAGCGTGAACTGAGAGGGGCACCAGACATCCACCACATCAAAGAGAGGAGCGAAAAGTTTATTCGCCGGATCAGCGGTAACATAGGTCCTGCCGCCATTGCGCTTAACGATTTCGCCAAGACGCTTGAGATACGCCACAACGGTGGGCATACAGTCGGGTTCGTCAGTCAGATAGATCAAGGGCTCAGGCCACTGGGGATTTTTCCTGTATTCGGCAAAAATCTTTTTGATCGTCGCTTCAACATCTTTGAAGTAAGCTTCATTGGGCATGGTCATGCCGGACAAATGAGGCGGCAGACTTTTCTTCATATTGTCTGCATAAAGTCTTCCCTCGCCGTAACCGGCAGGAACGGGAGCAGTAATACCATGTTTCACCAGTGCCTTTGCGCCGTTTCTGAAATTATCTGTCAGGATAAAAAGATCCTTGCCTTTTCTCCGGGTCGCCCAGAATCCCATAGTAACGCCGGTGAACCCCGCCTCGCTGAGTCCGGCAAGCTCAGTTTCCCTTTTATTGTTCAGCCAGGCTTGGGTATGAGGAGAGTTTTTCACATTTTCCGGCATGGGGACATTGTAATAAATGGAATAGATCTTACCGGGATCGCGCAAAAGTTCAAATCCCAGAACCTTGACTGTCAGAGGAAGTTCCTTTGTCACACTGCCGCATTTGAGGGTCACTTTTCCGGAGTAGATTCCGGGTTCAGTTCCCGCAGGAACTTTGACCGTCAGCCAGAAGCGCAGATTACGTCCTTTTTCGAGTGACAATGGCTGCCGGTAGGGCATAACGATATCGGGCGCTTCAAAGTACCGGTCCGTCACTGTGTAATGAGGCCGCACATACATGTAGCGGACATAGCGCAGTTCCGGTGCATTAAGTTTATTCTTACCGGGACCGGCAAGGGCAGAAGCTTTAAGAGAGACACTGTCAATGTCTTTGAGGGCGTGGACCGTAAAGGTGAGACTTTCCAGTTCATTTCCTGCGGCAAAGCACCTCAACGGAGCGTTGATCTCATCACGCTTCGGCAATTCATTGGGAAATACCGGATCGTTGGCTCCCCGGCGGAAAAGGGCAAATCCATCTTTCAGCTGCTTATCGTTCCATTTGACAGAAAGCTGAGGTCTGATGATGGGCTGCGGGATCTTTTTCCATTTTTTCAGTTTATCGGCGGGAAGAATGAAGATCTCCTGCGACAAAGCTTTGAATTCCTCACCTTTTTTGAAGGAGTTCCATCGTTTTTCAGGCACAAGGATCAAAGCGTTCATCAGCCACGAACTTTTGGTCCTGATGAGGATCTTTGCCCCGTAATGATCTGCTGTCACAGGAAAAATCAACTCGCGGATCCCGAATTTTTTCCAGAGATTGATCTCCTTGCCTCCCATTTGAACGTTCCAGACAAACTCTCTTGAAGGTCTGCCGGCATGACCGCAAAGAGCCCAGGCAATATAACGTCCGGCGGGAACTTTCAAAATCAGCTCCGCTTGCCCTGAACCGCTCACATGGTCGCAAGTCAAGGCGTTGTAGTAAACCGGAGGCGGTTCGACAGACTTTCGTCTTTTGTTTTCCTGACTGTCAATGATTTTATTGGCTGCGCTCCGTAATTTTGTCTGAGTACGCCATTGAAAATCCCTGCTCTTGCCCTGAGTCACACGGATATAACCTTCCCGCAGCGGCGAAGTGTCAGTTCCGAAATCATAACGGAACACACCGTCACTCCCGGCAAGTGTACCGCACGCAACTGCAGCTGCCAGCCAAATTGTTTTTTTCATCACTTTACATCCTTTTTAAGCCATGCTTCGACCTGGGGGGCGATCTTTTTGACATGGATCCCGTAGCAGTTGAATCCTTTGCCCACAACAGCACCGGGGACAAGTTTGGCAGCATCAGTAAAAAAGGTCCCGGGACCGCCCTTACCGTGTGTACAGAAAAAGTATACCTTTTTCCCTTTAAACTCATTTTTTTGCAAAAAAGTGCGGACGGGAGGGGCATAAGTACCGAACCAGATGGGAGTACCGACAAATATCACACCGTACTTTTTCAAATCGTTTTTTAAAGGTTTGATGGGACAGGACTCTTTTTGTTTCAGTTCCATCCTTCCCCGTTTGAGGACCTCGGCATATTTCCTTGAATAGCTTTTTACCGGCACGATCATTTCACAGGAACCGCCGATCTTCCCGGCGATCATCGAAGCCACCTGACGGGTATTCCCCCCATCGGACCAGGAGTAATAGAGAACAAGGGCTCTGCTTTTCCCGGCTCCGGAAAGAGTAAAAACCATCAGCGAAACAGCCAGCAACATCAATTTTTTCATTTAAGATCTCCTTTTTGAAAAATGTGGAATGATTTACTTTGCGAAAGATTTCAGCAATGCGATCTCCTCTTTCCAGAGAGACTCATCCGGAGTTTCCAGAATCAGCGGTATGTCAGCAGTCCGCGGATCGGAAACGATCTTTTTGAATGTTTCAAGACCGATGTTTCCTTTACCGATACTGTCATGGCGGTCCACTCTTCCGCCGCAAACACCTTTTGCATCGTTGAGATGCATACCTTTGAGAAATTGCAATCCGATCTTCCGGTCGAATTCATCCCAGAACTTCTCATACCCTTCGGGAGAAGAGATATCATACCCCGCTGCAAATGCGTGGCAGGTATCAAGACAAATGCCGCAGCGTTCAGAGAGCCCCGTCTGCTCGATCATAGCTCCAAGCTGATCAAAGTTCCAGCCCATATTGCTCCCCTGCCCTGCTGTATTTTCAAAAACTGCAATGACATCAGGAACTGTGGAAAGAGCCTCTCTGACACTGGAAGCGATCAATGAGATATCCTCATCATCAGAGACCTGCTTCAGAGAACTTCCCGGATGAAAATTGAGCAAAGCGATCCCCAACTGGCGGCAGCGCTCCAACTCATTGATGAAGGCATCAACAGCTTTCCGCCGTTTTTCCGGGTCCGGTTGTCCCAGATTGATCAGATAGCTGTCATGAGCAAGGATCATTTCCCCGGTGAATCCGTGTGCTGCGCAATTTGCTTTAAAGGATTCCACAGCTTCCTGTCTGTAGGGGGGAGCGCTCCATTGCCGCTGATTTTTTGTAAACATTGCAAATGCGGTCGCTCCGAGAGCCGCAGCATTCAGCGGCGCATTTTCAATGCTTCCTGAGATACTGACGTGTGCACCGATGTATTTCATAACATTTTCTGTATCCTTATTTTTCCGGAGCAGACGGATCCTTTTTCAAACACATCTGACTGCCGGTTATGACTGAATCAAGTATGGAAGAGATCTCTTCGTAATCAGGACGGTTCTCCGGGAAAAAATCAAGCATCGCCGCAACAAGGACTGAAAGAACAGGAGGCGTCTGAGGCACCAGAGCGGAAAGAGACTGAAAGTGCATATCTTTGCGTCTTTCATAAATCATTTCCGTGCCGCCGTGCAGTCCGAAAGGAGCAATGCCCGAAAGCAGTTCATAGATCGTCACCCCCAGACTGAAAATATCGCCTCTGTAATCTTCACCTCCGGAAAAAATACGTTCAGGGCTGGTGTATATAGGACTTGCCCACATGGAACGGGAAGCAGAAAAATCTCCTTTTGTCCGATGATCTGCAATATCCCAATCCCCGAGTTTGACATCATCTTCTGCAGTGAGCAGAATATTGGCGGGCTTGATATCATGGTGGACGATATTGTTGTTGCGGCATTCGATCAGCACCGGGATCAGAGAATTGATCCATGAAAGGATCTTTCCGGGCCCCGGCAGAAGCTCCTGTCTCATCATACGTTCCAAATCGCCGTGTTCCATATAGCGCATCACCAGAAATGCCTTACCGTCAAACGTTCCGCAGTTATAGATGGGCAAAACACCGGGATGATTGATCTTGCCGCTTATCCGGGCGGCATTGATAAAGCCTTCGGCGATCTCGCTTTGTCCGTCATCTTCTTCAGCGGACTCTTTTTTCTGTTCGATTTTGATTGCCACCCGGCGCGCCAGATCCGGCTCCAACGCACGATAAACGATGGAGTTCCCACCTTTTCCGCAGATTTTTTCAAGAAGATAACGCTCAAAACGCATGGGAACACGCAGCATGGCGCCGCATTCGGGACAGGGAACCGTCTCAAATGGAGTAAAATCCCCCAGATCCAGTTTGGCATGGCATTTTCTGCAGTTGATCTTCAAGGGCTCAGCCATGATCAGGAAATCTCCTGCAATTCTAAGGAACCGTCGCCTTTACGCCATACTTTGAAACTGTTTTCCTGAGAAAGTACTGCAAAAGGAAGTTTTGAACGGTTCAAACGCTGCAGAGCGCTCTGGATATTCGTATGGACCAGATCACGGGTGTTGCACTCTGAACTGCGATGTGCCAGCAAAAGCAGTTCACTGCGGTCACCCAGAAGATTTTCCAAAGCGGCAGCAGCAGCGCGGTTGTCCAGATGCCCATGCCGTCCGTCAATACGGTTTTTCAAAGAAAGAGCCCGGTCGGAGTTCCTGAGCATATCAACATCATAGTTGCTTTCAAGGATGAGGACTTCACAGTTGGCAAGGTTGCGTCTGACCATGGGACCGACTTCCCCCAGGTCAGTTGCGATCCCGACTTTGAATCCGCCGCAGCTGATAACAAATCCGACGGGATCAACAGCATCGTGCTGAACAGAAAAACTGGAGATCTTGAAATTACCCACGGCAAACTGTTCTCCCGGTTCAAAACTCCAAAGCTGTTCCGGCAGACGGGCATTTTTTCTTTTTTTCATGGCAAGGACGCTTCCTGCCGCACACAGGGGGATCTTCAGAAAATCACAAAAGACCGGAGCTCCGCTCAGATGATCCGTATGTTCATGGGTCAACAGCACACAGCGTATCATAGAAGGATCAAACTCCATTTTTTCCAAACGCTTCAGCAGCTCTTTCCGGGAAAATCCGGCATCAACAAGAATCGCTTCTGCTCCGTAGGAAATGATCAGGGAATTTCCTTTGCTCCCGCTGCCCAATATACCTATTTTCAACATATTTCAAAAAAAGTTTCTTCAAAAATTGCAATTTTTATAAAATTTTTTGTTTTTCCACTGGAAAAATCACGTTTATAAATGTAAATTCTATTTGTGTAAAATTCAAATCGTTTTTGCGCTAAATTTCAAAAAAAAAGAATTTTTTTTATGCCCGGGGCATTTTCTCACAATAACGGTCTGCAGCTCAATGCCGAACAGACCCAGCAGCAGCGCCTGACAATGAAGCAGCGTCAGGCGCTGGATGTTCTTTTTCTTTCGCGGCAGGAGCTGGATGCAAAACTCAGTGAAATGCTTTTGCAAAATCCTTTCATTGAAGTGGAAGAAGCCCCCGAAGCACCGGCTGATTTTCCTGAAGTGTCTGCGCCTGCCGGCAGTATGACAGAGGATGAGTCTTCTTACGAAGCAGAAATCGATGAAAACTGTGATCTGTGGAAAAGCGACTCCTGGGAAGATGCTTCCTCTGACTTTTCAGAGTTTCCTGAAGAAGAAACTGAAGAGGACGATAACGGAGATGCCTGGGAGGATGAATCACTTCTTCCGCAGGAGTTTCCCGAAGAAACGGAAAACAGTTCAGAGGATTTTTTATCTTATACCCCCGCCGAAGGACTCTCTCTTCAGGAAACGCTCCAATGTGAGCTGAATGTTCTTAACCATCTTTCCCCGGCATTGAGAAAAGGAGCAGAGAATATTATTCTCTGTCTGGAAGATAACGGTATGCTCCGTATTCCATTGGAGGATATCGCCATGAGCAGCGGCAATTCCCTGCCGGAGCTCATGGAGGCGCTGGAACTTGTTCAATCTTTTGATCCCCCGGGGATCGGTGCACGCTCAATACCGGAGTGTTTGCTGCTTCAGCTGAAAAGGGATGGCAGGTGTACACCGCTTTTTGAAAAACTTCTGACAGAGTTGTATGATGAACTCACACACAACCGTCTTGAGACCGTAGCATCAAAACTGGGAATCACCATGGATGAGCTCAAAAACATGTTCCGGATACTGCGCCGCCTCAACATGACACCGCTTCCCGGCGCATCTTCTGCGGGCGCAGTTATTACCCCTGAAGTTGAGATCGTTCCTGATGACAAACTGGGCTTTCGTGCTCATCTGCTCAAAGAGCGCAGGAGTTATAAACTTTCTTCAGATGCCGCCAAAGCAGGGGCTTCTGATGCCGGGAGTGATTTTGCGGCAAAGGTCAAAGAGGGGAAAAACCTTCTTGAAGCATTGGAGTTCCGCAAAAGCACCATACTGCGGATGGCTGAAATGCTCATCGATATCCAGCGTCCTTTTCTTGAATCCGGTCCTGAAAAGCTGCGTCCCTTTACCATGAAACAGGCGGCAGAGTATTTGAAGTTCAAAAGTGAAAGCACCATCAGCAGGGCGGCAGCATCAAAGTATGTCAGAACTCCCCATGGGGTATTTCCCTTCAAATACTTCTTTACAACAGGCTACATCAGCGAAGAGGGCAATGAAGTTTCCCGTACGGCAGACATGGAACTTTTGAAAAAACTCGTTGACGGGGAGGACAAAAAACATCCTCTTTCCGATGACAAGCTCTCAAAACTTCTCAATGAGGCGGGGCATCCCGTCGCCAGACGGACCGTCGCCAAATACCGGGATCTCATGAATATTCCAAGCTCCAGTTTACGGAAGGAACACTTTTAAAATGCACGATATTCATTTTCACACCAATCTGTCTTCCTGTGCAAAGCGGGAGTCCACCCTTAAAGTAATGCTCCGGCATCTGCAAGAAGCCGGTGTCACCACTGCCGGTGTCGCAAACCACCTCTGGGATTCCAAAGTCCCCGGTGCTTCTGGATGGTATGCGCCGCAGAATGTTGAACATGTACTTTCTGTAAAAAAAGAATATGCTTCACTGTCTGATGAAGAACGCTGCGGCATAAAACTTTATTTCGGTTGCGAAACGGAGTATTTGGGTCAGGGAAGGGTCGCCCTGAAACCCGGCTCAGCAGAGCTTTTTGATTATGTACTTGTTCCGGCGCATCACTTTCACATGAAAAACTTTGTCCGTCCCGCGGAACTCGAAGAGGCTTCCGCCGTCGGCAAATTGATGCTGGCAAGGTTTACAGAATGCTGCAATATCAGCTTTGTGTTCGGCATTGCTCACCCCTTTATGGTTGCGGGATACCCGGGAAGGATCGATGAGATCCTCTCTACCATTTCCGACAGTGCGTTCCGGAGCGTATTCTCTTATGCCGCCGAAAAGGACAAATCTGTGGAATTGAACATCTGTATGCTTTATCAGGACACAAAAAACGATCCGGCGGGATTCCCTGTCGAATACGGACGGATTTTTACCATCGCCCGGGAGTGCGGATGCAAATTCCACCTTGGTTCAGATGCCCATGATCCGGCACGTCTCGCCCCGGAGCGTTTCACAAAAGCACTGAACTTTGCACAAAAGTGCGGTATCCTTTTTCCGGAAAATCCTTTTGGATCGAAGTGAGAAATAAAAAATGAAATTCTGTGATTTTTCTTTCTCTTTTTCTCATGTTTCCCGCGGAGCCCCTTTGTCGTGGCAGAAAGGAAAAGTTCTCTGTTCCGGTACAAAAAATAAGGTCATAAAAGATCTTGTCGCCCGGATCCCGTGGACATTTGAACTCAAGATCACAGAAGGAACCTGCGGCATTTCTGAGTCTGAGGGGTACATTCTGGATATCCGGCAGGAAAAAGTGCATCTTTCCGCCCCTTCGGGGAAAGGCATTCTTTACGGTGTTTGGACTTTGATCCGTTTCGGAGAACTGGAAGACAAAGCAGAATGTACCATTACCGACATTCCGATTGCTCCGCAACGGGGATTGAAACTTTATCTGCCGCCTCCGGATGAAAGTTCCATCAGGGAGTTTTATGCCATTATTGATCTTGCGGTCCGCTATAAGTACAATTTTCTTATGCTGGAACTGGGAGGAGCGATGGAATATGTTTCCCATCCGGAAATCAATGAAGCCTACTTGAAATATGCCGCTTTCATGAATGAGTATCCCGCCAAGGCGATGAAGATACAAAACAGCTTTCCATGGCGGAAAAACTCCATCCACACCGAAAACGGCGGCGGCAGGATCCTTGCCCAAACGCAGATCCGGGAAATCATCGCCTACTGCCGGGAACGGGATCTTGAGATCGTTCCGGAGATCCCTTCTCTCTCCCATTGTGACTATATGCTTGCAGCGCACCCCCATCTGGCAGAACGCCCGGAAGATCCCTACCCCGATACAGCATGTCCTTCTAAAGAAGAATATTACACTCTTCTTGCCGATATTCTCAAAGAGACAGTGGAACTTTTCACCCCCAAACGGATCAATATCGGTCACGACGAATATTACTCTATCGGTCTTTGCCCTGAATGCCGGAAAAAAAAGGCTCCGCAGCTCTACGCAGACGATATCAACCGGACAGCAGCATTTCTGAAAACTTACGGCGTAAAAACAGTCATCTGGGGGGACAAGCTCCTTGATGCCCATTTTCTGTCAGGCGGTCCCTGCGGCGGCGCCGGGATACCGGATGGCACTGAAGGAAAAGAGGGCGTCCCCGCCACCTTCACCGCGGCAGACCTGATCGATCCCGACATTGAAATATTCCACTGGTATTGGAGTATCGACAGAAAACTTGATCTGGAATATGAAAAGCGCAACTTGAAATATCTTTTCGGCAACTTCGGTCCCGCTGAATTGCCGGATTGGAAAAAACGCAGTTCTGCAAGCTGTTTTCAAGGGATCTGTGTTTCCAACTGGGGAAGAACAGATTACGAAACAATGCGGCGCAACGGGATCATCTTTGATCTGATCTGCAGCGCCTGTCTCTGCTGGAACAATGAGCTCGGCAGTGAAGATTACAAACAGCTTTTTGATACTGCTTCAGCAGAACTTGAACAGCTGAACCGTAATCGTTCCGGAAACACAGACTCCTTTTTTGAAATCGTGCACACCGTCGAAACGGACATGGAATTTCTCTATTTCTTTGACGGGAATTACCTTGATGAAAAGGATTTTTTCCTCGGGGAACACATCTTTGTTTCTGAATCAGGAAAGCAATACCGTTTCCCCGTCATATTCGGCAGGCACATTTCCAATGCACTCAATCCCCCCGGCAGGATCTGTGATCCATTGAGTGACTTTGACCGTTATATCGTCAACCGTCAATACATTGAGATCCTCGGCGGTGCGGTCCCCATTCAGGGAAAAGAGGGAAAAATGTGGTACAAATCCCGTTATCCCCACCCAGTTCCCGGAGAAAAACTCATATACAAAGAGTTCTTTCCTCATGGAAAACACAAGTGTGTTGTTCAAATCAAAGAGGTGTCGTCTGACCTGAGCTGAGAGCTCACTCTCCGGAAAAAATAAAGACCTGCCGCAATGTGTTTCATACGCTCTGCGGCAGGTCTCATTTACTAAGGCTGTTTATTTCAAAAGTGTCACGCCCAAAATGGCGGGGTAGCTGTTGCCTGATTTTGTCAGTCTGCAATGGTGTGTTTTCTCTCCCGCTGCGGGAAGATCAATGACCACACTCTTGTCTGCCGGCATCAAAAGACTCTTGTTGACACCGTCAATTTCCACGTTGATCATACCTTCACCCTGAAGTTCCAATTTACGCCCCTCGCCTTCCAAATCAAACTCCAGGAAGCCATTGGGGAAGACAGTATTGCCGACATAACGCACCGGCATCCCATTGAGAAGCCCACCGTGTGCGGCGTGCATATTTCTGGTACATCGCCAATCATCACAGATCGTTCCCGGCAGAATGAAATCCGAAAAATCACTCCGTGCCGCCCAAAGCTGCCGTGCGGCGAATTCAGCGGCATACTCTTCCATGAGCACCTGATTGATACCGGCGATACCTTGAGGGTAAACCTCTTCGACGGGGACCGCTTTCAGGGGGAATACGTTGTGTTCTTCCCCATTGACAAATTCAGTCGTTTCGGAAACGCTTTGTTTGGCAAGAAGAGAGCTTCTCTGTTTCACAGCAGCGGCAAACTCATCAGGTGTCTTTCCCGACTCCATGAATTTCACATAGTCCACTGTATTTTCAGTCATACAGAGAAGTGCCTCTGCCGCCATAACGCCATTGCTCCACAAACGCACAACTCTGGAACCGATTTCACTTTCCAGCTGCGGCGCAATACGTTTTGCACGCTCCAGCCCTTCACGGGCGATACGCAAAGCGCGCTCTTTTTCAGAGATGATCTCTGCATGAGTCGGAGAATTTTCTTTGTATTGGACCGACCAGATCCCCTCAAGGGGAGCAAGAGGTTTGTTTCCGGAAAAGAGAGCAAAGTAGCCTCCTGCCTTGAGCCATTTCAGCGAAGGCCGGGGCGGGAAGCTGTGAAAAATCAGATTGCGGTTGATGTAATGGACCTTTGAAACCAGTTCAAAGCCCATCTTGCCAAGTTCGATCATCTCAGAGGCAACGCTTACCGGATAAAAGCGTGTGGCATACTCTTTCCGGATCTCATCTGCCGTCACGCGAGGATCATCAATGGCACGGGCATAAGCGTAAAGATTGATGGGGCAGGATTCAAACACACTGTTGCCGATACGGTCAAGGCGGATCGCGTAACGTGACACCCCGCATCTTTGAGCATGACGGACATAACGGACAATATGGTCCACATTTTCAGCGGGCAGAAATCCTGCACTGAGAAATTCCCCCAGACTGTCGCATTCGGCTCCGGCAGTCAGATTGGGGATAGTACAGAAAAAGGGATTATCCGGAAGGAAAGGTACAAAGTCGTATGGAGTGATCTTTGTTTCCACTTCAAAAGAATGGTCTGGCGAAGCCAATTCAGCTCCGGCAAGGATATCTTTGTAATCCTGGGCGATGGAACCGAAAGAGCGCAGTATGAAACGCTTGCGGCGTTTTTCATGTTCTTCAGCAAAGATCCTGACGATGTGCTCTACCACCTTTTCGGGCGGGTAGACATCAGGCGTTGAATTGTGGATTGCTGAGAAATCAGCCTCGGTCAAAGTCAGCACGATCCCGTCAAGCTCCGGCAATGCTTCAAAGGCTTTGGAAAGTTTATAGCGCAGAAGATCCGCAAAAGGCTTGCCCAAAAGATCAAATTCCCCGTTGGAGTCCATCAAACCGGGTACAGCCTTGAGAAATTCAGGCCAGACAGTCACTTCCCGATGCCAGTAATACACCGGACGCCCGGAGTCATGAGCAACAGCAAGGATCTCCCGTAATTTTTCTCTGTTGGCAAGGATGCCTTCGCGGTCAATGCTCTTTGCGACTTCGGGAAAGTCTTCATAAAGTACAAGTCCATCAAGCCCGCCTAAGAGGGTGTGGCAGGCGGCGCAAATTTCAAAAGAATCGACCCGGTAATTTTGCGCCTCTTTGACGACTCTTTTCATATATTCCACGTTAAGCGCTGTGGGATGCATCAGCGACCAGGTGATTTCAGACTGTTCCATAAATAATAATC
>JAFTIE010000259.1 GCA_017457065.1 Lentisphaeria bacterium | reverse complement strand
TTGAGAACATCCCATGCTGCAGGAAGCATTTTCTCAACAAAACCTTTGTTGCCGCTGTGAAGATAACAGTCATAGAGAACGATGACCCAAATCGCCGGAATGGAAAGAAAAGGCATGGAGTCTCCTGCCGGATAAACTGCCGGCAGCCAACCATATTTTTTGCGTCCGTCAAGGGCAACTTGAAGCACATGTTCAACAATGGCGGGATCTGAGGATAAAAGGAAATAATACCGGGCGGCAACTTCCAGATCATTGACCCAGAACGCCTGTTCCCGCCAGGGACAATCCACAAAGGTATCTGCAACACAATGGCGCACAGTGTGGGCACACATGGAATCCAAACGGTTGAAAAAGGGATCCTGGCACTGGAACAGGGAGACCGGGACCGGATATATTCTGTCAATGGCTGCTATCCGTGTGACCTTCACCGCTTTGGAGTAGTTCCGCAAGGCAACTTGAAGAAAGCGTCCGCCGCGGTCGGAAAAGTTGACCGAGATACAGCTTTTCCCCGGCGCTGTGATGCGGCGGTCGGCAAAACGGTAGCCGTCACCGGCATGGCGTGCACGGGGAACCCACTTGCCGAAAGCATAGCAGCTTTTGACCCGTGAAAAACTGAGCAGTTCATCGTAAGAACGGTCAACGATAACAGATTCATCTGCTTCGATTTCGATTTCCACTTTGCCGTAAAATTCTCTGCCAAGATCAAATATGGCAAAACTGCCGTGAAATCCGGCAGGGGGAGGGGAAAATATATTATCCCTGAAGGCTTCAGAGGAAGTAACTTGAACTTCTTCTGCCATGCGCCGGGCAAAGTCATCGTCATCAGGGGAAAATTCCGGTAAAAAGCCGCATTTGCACACTTTGATAAAAGGATATTCCTCATTGGTCAAAGGAGGAATGGGGCGTGGGCAAAGCTCCACATTGTTGGGGTTAAGAACCATTTTGGCTGGTCGAAATTGCAAATCATTGATCCTGTCATCACGGTTTTCGCATTTACCAAGCTGAAAAGTATATTCAAAACTTTTTTTGTGACGGATATCTTCGGCATATTCCCATGGGGAGTCCGGAGCATTTTCAATCTCTGCCCAGACTCCGGGAATACTTGCCGGAACGGTTCTGTAACTGCTGCCGGGATAGTGGAGTTCGACACAAACAGTATTCTCTCCCGGTTGAAGCGCTGCAGAAAGATCATAACTGTCTGCAAAAATCCTTGAGTCTGTACTCCGGACAGGTCCAAGTCCGTAAAAATCATTGATATGAAAACAGTAATGACCGTGGACGGCAATGTGAAACATGACTTTGCTGCTGCCGTCAAAAAAAATCTTTCGCCTGAATACAGCATGGACGTTGTCGCTGTCAGCATCACTTTCAGGGACAATAAGAAAGCGGGGGTTTTCTGAGATGTTAAGGGCAGGGGCGGAGTATAAAGGGAAGAGTAGTGTCTTCATTTTTTTGTGTTCCTTATGAGAGTCAGGTATTTTTGAGCTGCTTCTGCTTCCAGTTTTTTATTTCCGGCAAGCTGCGCAGTAATGGCTGTGTTTTTCCAGAAGCCTGCTTCTTGAGGTTTTTGAAGTGCCGCACGATGAAAAAACTCTGAAGCAGCTTTGAACTCTTTTTTGTCTGCAGCAAGGAGTCCGCTTAAGTTAAGTGCCATAACATGGTGGGAGTCAATGTTGAACGTTCTTTTAAGCATTTCTTCTGCTCCCTGAGAATCTTTGATGCTATAAAGAAATTTTGCATAGTTATAGGTCAAATCAGCTGACGGCGCAGGAGCTGCCGCTTCAAGAGCGGTACGGAAAAATTTGTCTGCTTTGACCGGATCGGGGGTAACGTTGGCAAGATTCATCCATCCTTCAGGCATAAAAGGTTCTTCTTTGGTGACTTTTAAGTATTTTTTTCTTGCTTCTGCAATATTTCCTTTGCGCTCAGCAATGTTGCCAAGCATATTATCTATGCGTGATGAATCTTTAAAACGTTTCCCGGCAAAGATGAGCAGCTCTTCGGCGTGCTCATAGTTCCCTTTGAGGAAATGTGCCTGACCGAGAAGAGCTGTGCCTTCAGCTTTGTCTGTTCCCATGAAACTGTAAGTTTTCCAGACAGAGAACAGAAAAATCAAACATACAGGAAGAAACCATTTTTTCCATTTAAGATAAGAGATTCCAATGGCAGCCAGATAAATAAGTGCAGGGAACATCATCAGACGGTAGCGCCCCGAGGTAACAGTCAGGATCTGCATAATAAGGAGTGCTGCTCCGAGGAGCAGGGGGGGAGTCCAGACGGGGAGTTCCTGTTTGCAGAGATACCACACCCCCAAAAGAGCAAAGAAAAAGAGGGGGAACGTGAGGAATCTGAGGAAATTTATCGTGTCTGTGCGGCAGAAGAGGAATCCTCCGTCAGCACCGGCAATGTACTCTTTGCCGCTGAAAACAAGGAGGATTTTTTTGAAATAAAGTCCTGTTGCTTTCAGGGGAGCTTTTTTCCAGAATTCAAAGGCTTTTTCTAAAAAGTAGCGGTCAGTACTTATGTTGCGGGAGCGGGCTTGCAAATGTGCTGTGGTATGAGTTTTTCTCCACAAATTTCCCGGACGCATATAACATAATCCGTTTGCTTTTGCGTTATTACCGAGAAAAATATTGAATCCGGTATTGGCTTGTATGCCTGATAATCTGCCGTAATGGCAGCTCTTGACTGTGATAAAGGGGAGAATGACCAAGAGTATCCCCCCCGCAAAAAAAGCTCCAATGAGCCATTTTTTCCGGAAAAACAAATAGAGTGTCTCTAAAAGAAGAAAACCGGAAAGCATACCGTGTGTGAGGAGTGCCAACGCAGAAAAAATACCGGCTGATGAAGAAAATACAGCTTTTTGACGGAAAGAGGTGTTTTCTGCTGAATCGATAAAGAAGAAGACCGCTGTCAGCAAGGGCAGCAGCAAGGTTTCTGAAATCAACTCTGCCGGATGGAAAATCAAAGGGGCAAGGATCATGGAAAGCCCCAGAAAGGCAAACGCGCATTTTTCCGGAAATTCTTTTTTCCGCAGCAGGAAAAAGAGGGAGATCCATGAAAAATAGTTCAAAAGGGTTTGAAAAATCCGGATCCCGGGGAGAGATAAACCGATTTTCTGCAGTCCGGCAATAAAAAAGCTGTAAAGGGGGGCATGTATATCAGGCACTGCAGGGAAAAATATTCCTCTGAGTATTTCCTGTGCCCGGGTATGATATTCACCGACATCGGCACCGATGGCCAGATCAAAGTTGGCAAAATGAGCGTATTCAAATAAATACAGCCCCCGCAAGATCAATCCTGTGAGGGCCAGCAAAAGGAAAAGACGGAATTCACTTTTCCGGAAAATCAAACTCGTATTCAAAAAGATCTCCGATACGTTTGACAGCTTTTTCCTCATCGATTCCTTCCACCTGAATGATCGCCTGTGTGCCGCAGCTTAATCCGAGAGAAATCAGTGCAAGAATGCTGTTCAGCTCTGTTACAGCTCCATCATGAATCACCTCAAAACGGTGGTCCGGAAATTCTTTCGTTATGGTATTCAGGATAACACTGGAAGGACGGCAATGGATACCGGCTTTGTTGTGAATGGTGACCAAACGTTCC
>JAFTIE010000258.1 GCA_017457065.1 Lentisphaeria bacterium | reverse complement strand
GGATAATAAGCCTCTACGGCGTAGAATTCACGGCTAAGGTAATTTCAGTCTGTGGACCAAACATTATCGGCAACTTTCCATAAGTTAAACTACCCGCTAAGGTTTTGCAACAGCCCCAATACTGGCACCATCAGAAACAAACCCTTTGGGTACTGTGAATGTTTGCCCCTAAAAAACAAAAGGTATTTCCACCAATTTTTTGATTTTGGAAATACCGTTTTCAGCATAAATCTTAAAAGGTATGCCATTATTCATTTTTGCTGTAAATCTCCTTTAAGGCATCAGCAATGTTTTTTACGCTGTTTTGTTATGGCAGTATTGGATCCCCAAGGCAACGATTTTCCCTGCATGGCTCTGGTCCGTGAGGATGGGGGCACGCTGACAGCGGCGCTTTATGTTCCTCCCGTTTTGCCCCGGGTCCGGGGAGTTGTTCCGCCGCCCCACGACCTCATCGACCGGAAAAAAGGACACTGCGTAACGGTGCGTCTGCCTTTCAAGGGACACATTTACGACTGCCGCAGCGGTAAATATCTGGGCAATACCCGCACCTTCAAGACCTTCCTTGTTCCCGGTATTGCCAGTTTCTATTCCATTCAAAAGTCCCGTGTCACCGGGGTGGAGCTTCAGCTTTCAAAAACGGCTGTGAAGGCAGGAGATACCGTTAAATGCACCTTCAAAACCGCAGGAGCCGTCGGCGCTCAGGTCTTCAATGTGACTGTTACCGATCCTGCCGGTAAAACGCCCAAGATCTACCGTAAAAACTTCCGCTGTGCGGGAAACACAGGAGCATATATGTTCCAGATCCCCTTCAACGCTGCCAAAGGCATCTGGCAGGTGTGTGTGACCCATGTCAACACAAAAGCAAAAAGTGCTCTGAAAATAAATGTAAGGTGAGGTGATTTCCGGAATATTTCTCTTGCATTACAGTTGACATTTGTATAAAGTTGTAGTAGATTATTAAATAAGAGCATCACCTTTTGAGCAAATGGGAATTGGAGTACAGAGAAGTGAAAAATCAGGAAAAATATCCGGCAATCGCTGAGGAACTTCTCAGTCGGATCAAAGGGCACCGGTACGGACGCAGAATGCCTCCGGTCCGGGCGCTTGCAGTTGAATTTTCTGTTTCCACCAGAACCATGCAAAAAGCATTGACGCAGCTTATCAACAGTTCATGGATCTGTCCGGAAGGCGCAAGGGGAAACAAGATCAACTATCAGAAGGACTCTCGCAGGCGCAACGGCGTTGTCTGTATATTTGTCAACTCTGCCGTTGCCGCAGAAGATCCTCTGATCGTGGAACTGCTTGAACTGATTCGGAACGCAGGTTGCCAGGCGCTGTTGAAAAATGTTCCTGATTTCGACAGTATGAGCCGTTATGAGACTGTTTCAAGTATGCCTGTTGACGGTTTTATTTTTCTTTTCAGTTCCATCAGGCAGAAACTGTGTGAGGTGCTTTCTCTGGCTGATATCCCCTTTGTTTCCGCCAACCAGCTGCCGGAACATTTTTCAGGCTCCTGGTGTGACTTTGACTACCGTCAGGCATACAGAGAGATGCTCAGTCAGCTGATTGCTGCAGGGATCCGCCGCATTGCACTTCACGATCTGCCCCGCTTCAGCGATTCTCAGGAGCGGATCAAAGTCATGTGGAAGGAACTTATGGAGGAGTTCAAGATCCCCCGCAGATACCGTTTCCCCGTTCTGGGACGCAGAAAGAGTGATTTGCTTGAAAAGGATTTGAATGAACATCTTGATGAATGGTTCTCCCGGCGTTTTTACCCGCAGGCGGTGATTTGCCGCTCCGGAGCAGGGGAGTTTTTTGCGGCACAGCTGCAGAAGCGTTTCAAACTGAAGGTTCCGGATGATGTGAAGATCTTCAAAGCAGACAGCAAAGGGACTGCAGAAGCGCCTTTGGGACAGATCTTTTTTTACGCTCCATACAATGAGCTGGCTCATGCCGCCTGGGAGTTGTTTCAACAGAAAGCCCGGGGCGGAAGCGACAGCTCCAAACTGCTGCCGGCGCGTTTCGGAGGGATCAAAGGATTGTGAAAGTTCAGGATCGCAGCAAATAAAAGAACGCAATGGATATACCTGAAATCATGTCACTGAACCGGAAAATTTGGGCTGTCATACAGCGTGGAAATGAAATTCTTACTCTTGATATCAAAGAGCTTTCTCATTACGGGATAAAATGCTCTCTTGAAACGCAGAAAAAGGAGAAAGTGGGTTTTTGCTTCATGACTTTCTCTTTTGATTCCGGAGAAACTCACTGGAATCTGCTTGAACTCCGATGGTCCTTTTACAAACTTGAGCTGCCGGGGGATGATGATGTGCTTTATCTCCCCGACAAAGGAGGATCAAGATGGAAGAACCCTGCCGTACTTCTTTTTGAAGAACTCAAATACTCCATCGGCAAATGGCGTGACAGACAGTTTTGTCTGAGGGAGTCAGGGCTGCTTGATCCTCAAAAACTTGATGCTCAGGAGAACTTTGTTGAAGTGCGCTGTTCCATGCCTTTTTTCAGTTACTGCTCTTCTCATGGCTCAGTCAGTGCATTTATGTTCGACAAAGGCTTTGAGACTACCCGGCTCCGGGTGGGGGCGAAAAGAGGCGAAAAGGGGATCGATTTGGAACTTTCCAAAGAGTTCAACCGCGATGTCACTTGCTGGAGCTGTACACTGGTTCTGGGGGAACACTCAGGCGACTGGCATCAGGATTGCCGGCTTTACAAAGAGTTTTACGATTCTCTGGGGCTGGGTATCAGAGAGGCTGTTCCCCTTCTTGCAGGAGTTCACGCCCACTATGATCTGCGTTGGCAGGATGGGACGATCCACAAAAAGTATGCCGATTTGCCCCGCCTTGCTGATGAAGCAAAGGCAGACGGCTTTGATGCCCTTGTTTTCGGCGGGTGGAACGAAGGGGGATTTGACAACAACTATCCCGGATTCCGCCCGGATCCTCTGTTGGGGGGAGAAGAAGAACTCATCAAAGCCGTCGATGCCATCCATGCCAAAGGCATGAAAGTGCTTTTTTATGTCAACGGTTTCAGTTACGACCGTTCACGGCAGGAGTTTGAGAAAGAAGGTCTGCCCTGTGCCGTGCGTTTTGCCGACGGTTCCACAAGAGATGTCCGCTGGGGCAGCAAGGTGCTTACCGGCATGTGTATGGGCTCCGCCCGCTGGCGTGCCATTGTCTGTGACAATGTCCGCTATGTGTGCGAAGTTCTGAAAGCCGACGGCGTTTATCTTGACCAGTTCAACGTGATCCCGCCCCGCTGTTACGGAGAAGGACACGACCACAGCCGCAGTGCCGCTGCCGGGATCTTCGAGGCGTTCCGGGAGGTCCGTACCGTTGCCGGGGAGGATAAGATCTTTATTACGGAACATCCCCTGGACTCCCTTAATGCAAGCGTTGACTATCAGGATCTGGAAACGGTCTGGAACAATCAGGCATTGACTTTCCCGGAGCTTTTCTGTTACACCTTCCCTGAAGCGGGGCGGATGGATCTGCTCATTCAGAAACCATGGCCCTGTACTGATCCTGAGATCGAGGGACGCCATCTGATAAAAAATTACGACCGCCTCTTCCTCACAGGAACGAAACTCTGGTGTTACGGACACGCCTCCCAGGCACCCGGATTCGGGGAACATTTCCGTCTGGGCCAGAAGCTCCGCAAAGAGCATGAAGAACTTTTCAGCAAAGGTATTTACCGGCACACGGATCATATTGCCTCTGTTCCCTCAGGAGTTGAGGCAGCGTGGTATGATCTTCCCGGCACAAAAGCTGCCATCGTCATAGCCAACACCACAGGGGCAGAAGGGACTTTGACATTGGAAGATAAAAGAAAAGTTGACTTTTGTTCTTCTGCTTTGCAAGTCATATATCTTTGAACACAAAAAATAATGCGACTTTACCATTCAGGGAATGACTTTTGAAATCAACTCCATGAAAAAACACAGAGAAAAATCAAACTTGTGATTTCTTCAGTTGAAAATTCATCTTTTGTGTGGTATATTACTTTGGAAAACTTAACCAAACGAGGTAATTTCAAAAGTCATTCAAAAAATGGCAAAGATGCCATTCGCAAAGAGCTGTAAAGGGTAGTTTGAGGTTGCTACCTGTAAGGTAACAGCCGAAAACGCTCCCTTTAACAGATCGAAGCGAGGGCGCTTTGACAAT
>JAFTIE010000031.1 GCA_017457065.1 Lentisphaeria bacterium | reverse complement strand
GAGTTGAGCATACCATTCTTTTTCTGCTTACACAATAAAAAAGGCTATTGCTTACCTTTCTTGAGGTTTTGCAACAGCCCCGAAAACGCTCCCTTTATCAGATCGAAGAAGAGGGCGCTTTGACAATTTTGAGGAGTTTTGAAATTGCCTCATGAATTTTTGATTTTTCAAGTCAGGAAGTTCCCGGGTGAAAGTTCGTAACTGAATGAGGGTGATTCTTGCCTTGTTGAGGCGAAAAAAAAACGTCAAATCAAAAAATACCGTTTTTTTTTTGAAAATATGTATTTCGGGGGGTTGATTTTTTTCTTTTTTTGCTTTATATTATGACTGGTAGGGGATATTTCAGAGTGAGATCCCCGTAAGTTGTCCTTGTAATTTAAAGGAGAAAAAAAGATGAAAAAGTTTGCTGTTGTTCTCGCTGCTATCGTCGTCGCTGCCGCTTTCTCTGGTTGCGGATCTGCCCGTACTCCCCTCAAAGGTGATCGTTCCAAGTATGTGTGGTACAACACCTTCTTCGGTATTTCCATTGAGAGTGCCGTTTACGGTGACGGTCTGATCGTCAATCAGAAGTAATTTTATCGTTTTTTAACGGAGTCTTATCGTGAAAAAATTCGCTCTGATCGCAGCTGCAGTGGTTGTTGCTGTTGCCTTTACCGGTTGCGGATCCAGGCGTACTCCCACCTCCGGTGCCCGTTCCAAGAATGTCTATTATCAGACTTTCTTCGGTATCTCTCTTGAGAGTGCTGTCTATGGTGACGGACTTATCGTTGGTCAGAAGTAATAAAAAGTCTGGTTAATGATTCATTAAGGAATAAAAAAATGAAAAAATTTGCTCTTATCGCAGCTGCAGTGGTTGTTGCTGTTGCCTTTACCGGTTGCGGATCCATGCGTACTCCCACCTCCGGTCCCCGCTCCAAGAATGTCTACTACAACACCTTCTTTGGTATTTCCATCGAGAGTGCTGTTTATGGCGATGGACTTGTCGTCAGCCCCATGAAGTAATATTACTTCCGGTTGTTTCAAAACCCGTTGCGTGTTTCGGTACGCAATGGGTTTTTTTTTGAAAATTTGCATATTCAGTGCAGCCTGATTGAAAAGGGTGTTTTTTATGATTGACTTTGTTGTAAAAAGAAATTTTCCGCTTCCCCGCATCCAAACCGGTGCTGTGCTGGGGAACAGTTACCTTGGCGTGATGGTCTGGGGCGGCGGCAGTTCATTCAATATTTCCCTGGGGTGCTCCGCTCTCTGGGATCACCGGGGAGGAATGGAGTGGACTGAAAAACAGAATCTGAAAAATATTCACGCAAGATTGCTTGCTCAGGATATAGAAGGTATGCGGGAACTCTTCCGGAATACGACTGCCTCCATACCGGGACAGCCCAATCGTCCCTCTCTTGTCCCTGTTGGAAGAGTTGCAGTCAATTTGAAAGAGGGGTGCCGGCTTGAAAATTTTCAGCTTCATATCACAGAAGGACTCCTTGAAATTTATTATGACTGCAACGGAGAAAATAGAATTGCCGCTTTGCGTCTGGATATGGAGGATAAAGGAAATCTTGCTGTATATTGTTCCGACATTGCCTCCTTTGAGGTGAAAGATTCTTACTCCATGAGCAATGGTGCTCTGGAAAAAATTTCCATCCCCGCACCGGAGCTGCTCAAGTCTGATGATGGCGAAGGATTTGTCAATTCTCTCCCTGTGGATCCCGGATTCGGCGTGTTCGCCAAACGTTTTCATCATCTGCTTTCCATCCGTTTTGATCGTGATGCTGATATGGCCGCTCTCAAAGAGAGACTGCTCAATATGAAAGAGTGCTGCTGGAGCGATCTTGAAAAAGAAAACAAAGCATGGTGGGGGAAATATTGGAGTGATATCCCCAAAACCCGCATCGGCAATCCGGCATTGGAGGAACTTTATTGGTTCGGACTCTACAAATTCGGCGCCATGACCGACTGTTCAGGATGGCCTGCCGGACTTCAAGGACCGTGGATCGAAGATAATGATTTCCCCCCCTGGTCCGGGGATTATCACTTCAATATCAATATTGAAATGTGTTACTGGCCTGCGTTCCGTGCCAACAGACCCGACAACCTCAAGCCGGTTTTCAAGATGCTGACCGATTGGCTCCCCCGGCTCCGGCAGTATGCCAGGCACTTTGTGAATATCGACGACGGTATCATGCTGCCTCATGCCGTTGACGATCATGGAACTTGCATGGGTGGCTTCTGGACCGGGTGCATCGACCATGCCTGTGCGGCATGGATGGTCCAGATGATGTACGACTACTGCGACTATTACAGTGACGAAGCCTATTTGCGGGATACTGTATTTGACTTTATGAAGGGCGTTATGCGGGTGTTTCAGGAGATGATCGTCCGCAAAGAAGACGGAAGCTTGGAGCTGACAGTAAGCAGTTCCCCCGAATACCGGGGATGCTCTATGAATGCCTGGGGCGCCAACTCCAGCTTTCAGCTGGCAGCGATCCACCGTCTGGCGGAAAATCTGATCACCGCTGCCGGAAAGATCGGCGCCAAGTGTGATCCTTTCTGGCATGAGGTGCTTGAAAAACTCCCCAAAGCAAGTATATGGGGGGAGGGGGAAGGTCCGAAAGATATCCGCGAAGCATGGCTTGAAGGCGGTGCAGAGATCGGTCTCTGGGATGGGTTGACCCTCAAAGAAAGCCATCGTCACCACTCCCACCTTGCAGGGATCTGTCCTTTTGATACTCTCGATCTTGAAGATCCCGCATGGCAGCATGTCTTTGACAATACCCGCAAACGTTGGATCGCTAACGGCATGGGACAGTGGTCAGGATGGAGTATGCCATGGGCGGCAATGCTCCATTGCCGGCTCCACGGAGCAGAGGCTGCTGAACTGATGCTTGAGATCTACAAGCGTACCTATACCAATGAAGGCGGTGCTTCACTCCATGATACGGCTTTCTCCGGATTTTCACTTATGGGCGAATGGGGGCGCAGTGAAGTGATGCAAATGGATGCCGCCATGGGGGCTGTTGCCGCAATTCAGGATATGTTTGTCCAGAGCCGCCGCAACGTGCTCTATGTCGGCGCCGGAATACCCAAATGGTGGGAGGATGCCGGTGTCGAAAAAATGCCGGCTCCCGGAGGATTCCGGGTCAGCTGTGATTTCAAACGGGGCAGATGCTCCCGGTTGGAGTTTACCGCTACACGGGATAATGTTCTCAAACTTCATCTGCCCGTTTCTGAAAAGAGGTGGAAACTCCCCGGAAATGCAGAACTTTTTGCCCCCGGCAAGGTTGCGATCCCCATGAAAAAAGGGGAGACGCTGGTGCTGGAAAACTGATAATACACCTTTGCAATGGAACGGTGCCGTTGAAAAACGGTGCCGTTTTTTTGACTTTTTTGAAGGAACTATTAAAAAACTTTTGAAATTACCTCATTCCTGACCTATTGGGAGTTCTTTTTTCTGTCTCTTGATTGCCAGAGCCAGAAAGCCGCAGCGGATTTGAACCCCAGACGTGCAGCGATCTCTTTCTGTTTCAGTCTGTTGAATGAGTTTGCAACAAAAGCGCGGCGGACTGTGTTGATGTACTCCCCGACGGTCATGCCTGTTTGCTCTTTGAATTTCCGCATCAGGTAACAGCGGTTGTAACCTGTAAGTTTTTCCAGCTCTTCCATAGAGGAGTTGCGTCCGCAGTTGAGAGATATATGTTTTTTCATCCAGTTGACGATATCGTATTGCTCATTGACCGGGGCTCCGGTTTCGCCGGGTGAAAAGCGGATCTCTTCAATAATGATCCGTGCAATGCTTTGATACAATTCTTTCCGCCGTTCCTGCTGTGAACTCAAGGCAAGATCCCAGCGGGCGTTGATAAATTCAAGCATGGGCAGGGAAAACTCCCAGCTCCGGCAGCTTCTGAAAGGTGTCCTGCCGCTGATTTGATAGAGCATTGCAAAAAAGCGTTTGGGGTGCAGATGGATCCAAATGTGGGTGACATCATTATTGATATTCCGGTACCCCTGCTGATGGGGGATATTGCTGTTGATGAAAAAGGCGTCTCCGGACATACATTGTATTGCTTTGCCGTTGAAAGTAAAATTGCTTTCCCCTGACAGGATCAGCAGTATTTCTCTTTCAGAGTGTGATTCCTGAGTCTGAAGCCCGGTTTCATCTGCCGGGCTCCTGAAAAATGTTTCATCTGCACAATTACGAAATTCAACTGGATTTTCATCCGGCATCATCATGGTCCACCTCCAGGGATATCCGATGTTTTTTTCCGTCCATAATATAGCACGGCGGAAGTGAATAGACAAACATGAAAGTCACGATATATATTCTTTTTTACAATATTATATATTGAAAAAAAACGCTTTATATGGTATATTCTTACAAAAGCACACCAAATGGAGGTTTTATTATGAGTAAGCTTGCTATTGACGGCGGCAGCAGAGTTTTTGCTGAAGATGTGAACTTTGAAGTCTGGCCCCCGGTTTATCCCGAAGTTGCGGAAAAATTGACTCAGATCTATATGAGCCATAAATGGAGCTTCTACGGCGCTGAAGAGATGAAATTTGCCGAAAATTTTGCCCAATATCATGATGCAAAATTCGGGACCTTCATGGTCAACGGAACCACCACTTTGGAAAGTGCCCTCAAAGCTCTGGGCATCGGTCCCGGTGACGAAGTCATCGTCCCCAGCTGGACTTGGATGGCGACCGGCATGGCTCCCTTGTATGTGGGGGCAACCCCTGTTTTCGTTGACGGAGAAAAAGATACTTTCTGTATGGATCCCGCTGCCTTTGAAGCGGCGATCACTCCCCGCACCAGAGCGGTGATCCCCGTTCACCTTTTTGGTTCCATGGCGGATATTGAAAAAATCTGCGCTATTGCTGCCAAACACGGTATCAGGGTCATTGAAGATTGTGCCCACGCCCACGGCGGCAAGTGGAACGGCAAAGGTGTCGGCAGTTTCGGCGATGTGGGAAGCTTCAGTTTTCAGCAGTCCAAGATCATGACTGCCGGAGAAGGAGGACTTTGCACCACCTCTGACGAAGAGCTCTTTGACCGCATCGGGCGCTTTTCCCATATCGGCTACGCTCTGGGCAGCAAGCAGGGCAAACCTGCGGCTCCTCCTGCCATGGATCTTGATTGCCGCAACTACCGCTGTACTGAATTTCAGGCGGTCATTCTTCAGGATCAGCTGGAGCGCCTTGAAGCCGATTCTCTGCGCCGCAAAGCCAATGCCGACTATCTCCACGCCGAACTCAACAAGATCCCCGGCATCAAAACCCAAGCTCCCGGAAGATGTGCCACCATGCAGAGCTATTATGTCTTTGGGATCACTGTTGATCCTGCAGTACTCAAAGAGGGCAAGACCAAAGCTGATGTTCTCGCCGCACTCAACGCCGAAGGCGCTGTGGAAGTCTTTGCCGGCTGGGGCGCAGTGACCTGGAAACAGCGGCTCTGGAACGTTTCTCCTGAAAGGTTCCGTGTTGAATCCTTTGAAACAGTGGAAGATATCATCTTGAACAGGATCATGCTGGCTGATATCCGCTGGCTCAACGGGGAACGTTCCCTCTGTGAAAAACTGGTGGAAGCATTCAGGAAAGTTATGGAGGAGTACAGCAAATGAGCGGCCCAGTTCTGGTCGGTGCAGCAGAAAAGGTGATCGACGTACCTCTTTTCGCCGAACTTGGTGGATATGGACCTTTCAGGGGCAGACGCAATATCGGTGTCAGAGACCCCCTTTACTGCCGTGTGCTGACGGTCAATGACGGCTGCCGCCGTAATGTGATCGTTATTACCGACATGATCGCTTCAAGCCAGCTCCACAGCCGCATACTTCGTATGGAACTTGCCGAAGAGTTCGCCCTGTTCCCCGAAGGGATCATGTTTGCCGCCACCCATACCCACTCCGGTCCCTGTCTTGCCTCCTGTGATGTCGGCTATGGTGAACCCAATGGGGAATTTGCCGAAAACTGGCGTGCCGCTGTTAAGGCATGTGTCCGGGAAGCCATTGCCAATGAAGAGGTCGTCCGTGCCTTTTCCGGCAAAGCTCCCATCCGCAAGCCATTGGGCTCACGCCGGACCATGGGCGGCGACAAACACACCGATCCCCACAGCCGTTTTGTGAAGTTCTGCCGTGAAGACGGTTCTGTCAAAGTCCTGTTGCACAACCACGCCATGCACGGAGTGGTTTTCGGTCCTCAGCTCTATGTCTCTGCGGATTGGATGGGGGATGTGAATCGCAAGATCAAAGAGCGTAAAATGGCAGAAATGCCCCTTTTCCTCTACGGCACAGCCGGAGATGTCAACGTCATCTGGACCCACAGCCGGGAAGAGAGGGATCAAAACCTTGAGTGGATCAGCGAAAGCTACACAAATGATTTGCAGGAGGCTCTTGATGATTGTGAAGAAATCCCCCTTTGTGAGGTTAAAAGTGTCCTGAGAAGCGTTGAATTGCCCACTGAAAAGGTCGATCCGGCAGAGTATCGTGCCATTGCCGGGGAACTGCTGAAAAAGGCAGAGAAAGGCTTGGGAGATGTAAAGCTGCTGAATTTCATCCATGACCGCATGATCGAAATGGCAGTTATGGCGGAAAGAGGACACGATTTTCGTGCCATCAGCGATTTTCAGATCATCCGTATGGGGGAACTTGAGATCTTTGCCATTCCCGGAGAAGCCTTTCTGGTCATCGGCGAAGAGCTGATGGAAAAGGCAAGTGTCAAATTTCCCCTGGCGCTTTCAGTTGCCAACGGTGACCGCGGTTACTTCCCCGACAAGGAGATGTTTGCACGTTATCCTTCTGTCTATGACAGCGACGATTTCGGGGCTTTCGGTTTCTACGAAGTCTGGTTCGGTCCCGGTCAGCTCCGTGCCAAATTCAAGCCTGAGATCTCCTCCTTCATCGTTGAGAAGCTTCTTGAGCTTGAAAAAGAACTCAACTGAGTATCCCGTTCTGTACAAAAAAGCTGCCTCCCCGGGCGGCTTTTTTGTACAAACTCCTTGAGGCAATTTCAAAACTCCTCAAAATTGTCAAAGCGCCCTCTTCTTCGATCTGATAAAGGGAGCGTTTTTCCGCCTTCGCATAAAGCTGCGGCGGGACAAGCGCCTGTTACCTTTCCCCCTCCGCATAAAGCTACGGCGGG
>JAFTIE010000257.1 GCA_017457065.1 Lentisphaeria bacterium | reverse complement strand
TTTGACCAGCGTTATCATTCCTGTAGGCGTGACGAAAATAGGAGAAGGTGCTTTTAGAAGGTGCGGCAGTTTGACCAGCGTTACCATTCCTGAAAGCGTGACGAAAATAGGAAATGGGGCTTTTGAGGATTGCGGCAGTTTGAGGGGCGTTATCATTCCTGAAAGCGTGACGAATATAGGTGTTGGAACTTTTTGGAGGTGCAACAGTCTGACCAGCGTTACCATTCCTGAAGGCGTGACGACAATAGGAATAAGTGCTTTCTGCTATTGCGGCAGTTTAAGGAGTGTTACCATTCCTGAAGGCGTGACGAAAATAGGAGATTGGGCTTTCGGATATTGCAGCAGTTTGACCAGCGTCACCATTCCCGACGGCGTGACGGAAATAGGCGCTTGGGCTTTCAATGGTTGCAGCAGTTTGACCAGCGTCGATTTGCCCGGCAGTGTGGAGTCTGTGGGAGGAAGGGCATTTGCCGGTACTCCCTGCAAAAAGAAACTCCGGAAAAAATATCCCCACTTGTTTTCCTTCTGGAAAGATTTGTTTTTCTTCTGGAAAGATTTGTTTTCCTCCTGGTTCTACTGGTGGTAACGTTTTTTTCCCTTCTGGTAAGATCTGTTTTGAGTTTTTGCAGCGTTCCCTTTGAGTCGGGTAAGTGCTGGAAAGTTATTCTGCATTAATATTCTTTGAGAGAGGCTTTTTTATCTTGAAAGCTGCGGGAATCTGTGCTATATTATATAAACGCCAAATGCAATTTTAAATAGGAGTTTAAAAAATGGCAAATATGCACATCCTCCACGACAATGACGCTGATCTCAGCGTTTTGAACGGCAAGACCATTGCTGTGATCGGCTACGGCAGCCAGGGCAGAGCTCAGGCTCTCTGTATGCGTGACTCCGGTCTCAATGTGATCATCGGTATCCGTCCCGGCAAGTCCTATGATGCCGCTGTTCAGGATGGTTTCAAGGTCCTCAGCGTTACCGAGGCCGCCCGTGAAGCTGACATCATCCACATTCTTCTCCCTGACGAAATGCACGGTCCTGTCTACCGCGAAGAGATCGCCGCCGAAGTCAAACCCGGCAAGACCCTCTCTTTCTCCCACGGTTTCAGCATCGTTTTCAAAGAGATCGTTCCCCCCGCCGGTGTGGACGTGATCATGGTCGCTCCCAAGAGCCCCGGAACCGAAGAGCGCAAGCGCTTTGTTGAAGGTTTCGGCGTGCCCGGACTTATTTCCGCCAAGGTGAATGCCTCCGGAAAAGCCCGCGAAGTGGCTCTCGCCATCGCCAAGGCAGAAGGTCTTACCCGTGCCGGTGTCCTTGAGTGCACCATGGAACAGGAAACTTACGAAGACCTTTTCGGCGAACAGAACGTCATCTGCGGCGGTGTCGTCGATTTGATGAAGTACGGCTTTGAAGTTCTCATCGAAGCCGGTTATCCCCCGGAAATGGCTTACTTTGAGTGCGTCCACGAGATGAAGCTCATCGTTGACCTGATCTATGAAGGCGGCATCCAGAAGATGAACTCTGTTATCTCCAACACCGCTGAATGGGGTGAATATGTCACCGGTGCCTATGTCATCACTCCCGATGTCAAGCAGCGCATGAAAGAGGCTCTCGAAAAGATCGAGAACGGCACTTTCGCCCGCGAATGGATCGCCGAAGCCCGTGCCGGTGCCCCCAACCTCAAAGCCAAACGCGAAGCTCTGGGCAGTCACCCCGTGGAAATCACCGGTGCCCGGATCCGCTCTCTCTTTGAGCGCAAGTAATTTCCCTTTCGGGATTTATCAGGAGGTCTCCAGAAATGGGACCTCTTTTTTTTGCCCTGAAGAAGGGCATTAAATTCTACTCAAATTGATATGTTTTTCAGCGTTTCTTTTGGTAAAGAGTTTTTAAACGTTCACACTCCTTCCGGTAGTCAAAGGAGTTTAACGCATTCAAAAGTTTATCCAAAGCCTGCTGTTTGCTTTGTGCAGTGATCCGATAATTGTCTTTACTCATTTCTTTAAGCATCCATGAATTGATCTTTCCTGAATAATGAATGCGATCCTTATAGTTATTGAAGTCAGTGGTTATGTGCAGTGCCGTTTCAAAATCATAAAGTTTGACATTGCTGCAAGTAAGCAGCAAATCAATTATCCGCCCTTTGAGTGTAATGTATTTAGAATAATCTTCACCCTGATAATTCATTATTGAGACAGGCGGAAAAAATATGATAAACTCAATATTCGCATGAGCCTTAATAATCGGCAATAACACTTTTTGAGTATTTTCGTAAGCTTTTTCGCAGTTGTTGCCCTGCGTCAGGTAATTGATGTGTGGCTGATACAGGATGCTTTGTGCAAAAATTTTTTCACTGCATGAGTGTTTGCGGTTCCAGTCATATAAAGCGTCGCGGGTGGTGTATTTGACTTTGCCGCGTACCATATCCCGGAAAAAATCCAATTCATCCAACACTCCATTAATCGATATTGCTTTATTTAAACGAACTTTGAAGAGATTCTCCGAGTAGTACTCTGCAGGAAAATCCTTCAAAGTCTGCTCCATGGCACAAAACTGCACCACAACATCCAGCATTGCCCGCTTTATCTTTTTATGTTTGACGGCAAATTTCAGGAATTCATCCATTTCGGCAAAATTTGCACCTGACGAACTGAGCTTGATGGATTTTCCACCAAATGCCGCATCAAACTCAGAACATTTAAAACCCTGTGAAAGCGATGTTCCCAACAGCACTGAATCAAATGAAAAATTCCGAATTAGAGTACTGTTATATGTACGACCGCTGGAAACAGATAATATTTTACGGGAAGATTCACGAAAGCAGACAACGAGATAAGTAAATGATGAGAGCAGCACAATAATAACAATTATTGCAGCGAGGGTCACGACAAACAACTTACGTTCACTCATAATTGCCTCTTTGCTTAGAAGTTAAAGTACAAAAATGGCGAAACACGTCCTACGCAAAGAAACCCCGTAACCGCAAACAGGGTGCTGAGGAGCATTCGTAAATATGGACGTTTTTGCAGTTTCAGATGCATTTCAAAAGAGTTTGGCAGAAAAAAAGCCATCAGCACAGCCGAAGCTGAAACTGCAAATATGATGTCTTTATCAAATCCGTGATCTTCAATAGCGTGGATGAAAGGCTTGGTAACACCGGAAATATTACTGAAATCAAACATACTGCAGATGATTTCGCAAGCTCTCTTCAGAGTTGTTGCCCGGAAAAATATCCAGAACAAATTAACCAGAAAAAAGGTAAGCATAATCGCAGGAATACGCGGCAGTTCCCAAGATGGATGTTTTTTTAAGATATGCTTACTCCAGATACGGTTGATAAGGATACAAAGACCATGCAGACCGCCCCACAGTAAAAAGAGCCATCCGGCACCATGCCAGATACCGCTGATTATGAATACCAGCAGCAAATTAAGCAGAGTTCGCACCATTCCGCACTTATTTCCGCCCAGAGGGATGTACAGGTAGTTCATCATGAATCTGCCCAGAGTCATGTGCCAGTTGCGCCAGAAGGTCTGGAAATCTGCTGACTTATACGGAGAGTTGAAATTCAGAGGGAAATCGATATTGAACATCTTACCGATCCCCAGAGCCATATCACAATAACCGCTGAAATCAAAATAAAGCTGAAACGTATATGCCAGTGAAACTATCCATCCTTCCGCCGTACTCAGCGGCGTACCGGAGTTGAAGCCAGTATCGGCAATAATGGCAAGAGTATCTGCTAAAACACATTTTTTGGCAAGTCCGCACGCAAAGAGAAATAAACCGGCATTCATATTGGACCATATCATCCGGCGTTTTTCCAGATCATCAAATTGCGGGATCATTTCACCGGGCAGGACGATCGGTCCGGCAATGAGCTGCGGAAAGAAGGTGACAAAGAGCATGTAATTGATCAAACTCATATTCCGGTTTTCGCCCCGATATACGTCTATCAGAAAAGAGAGTTGTTGAAATGTATAAAAGCTGATGCCCAACGGCAGCAATACCGAAAATCCGGAAAAAGGAACATTGAAAAGAGCTGAGATATTTTCCAACAGAAATCCGGTGTATTTGAAATATCCAAGTATACCGACATTCAATATGCACCCGACAGACAACAGCGTTCGACGCAAAATTTGATTGTCGGAACGCCACATCTTGCAGCACAACAGATAATTTACTACCAGTGAAAGCAGCAGAATTATAACATACGAAGGTTTAAAATACCCATAAAAAAAAAGTGAAGCTGCTACCAGAAACGCTTTAGCATATTGAAAACTGTTCCAACGTATCAACAGACGGTAGAGGCAGAAAACGACCGGAAAAAATAAAAATAGAAACACATAGGAATTAAATAGCATCCCATCAATCCTCCAATCTGTTGGCATTAAGGAATTTACCGTTCTTTAATCCCTTTTTCTTCCCTGCGGTCAGGACAACTGTCCTATCAAGAAAGAATTAAAAAGCCGATGCTTTCGTCTTATTCTATAATTTCGCAAAAATTCAAATAAAAGAGGTAATTTCAAAAGAAAGTAAAACTCCCTGATATAATATACACTGCACCCCGGTGAAATGCAAGAGCAAAGATCAAAATTAAGCTTCAGAATGAATTAGAATTTCTGATTGCCTGAACATCAGTCTCCATCAGCGATAGACTGCACAATGAATTTCCTTAACACTCAGCTGGGCAGAAAGGTCCCCTTTGGCGCTGCAACAGTTTTCTCTTGTTTTTTCAGAAGTTCAGTTCGTTGGCTTCTGCCTGTTCCAGATATTTGGCTTGTTCAGCAGCAGACAGATTGTTCCATAAGACGTTCCAACCGCAGACGCGGACCTGCAGATCGGTGTAGCGCTCAGGATGGAGCTGAGCATCTTTGAGCATCTGGGTGCTGAATATGTTGAAGTGCATGGCATGTCCGTGATTTTTGATGTAGGTCATCAGCAGTGCACGCATGGCAAGGAGTCCCTCATTTCCGGCAACAGCAGAAGGGTGAAGCATCACATCTACAGGGAATCCAGCCATAAAAAGAGAGGTGTCAAATTTCAGGACCGATGCCAGCAGTGCCGTGACGCCCTTGCGGCTGCCTCCCTGACGGGGAGAGATGTTTTTGGTCAGCTCTTCTCCTTCGGAACGACCATCAGGAGTGGCTTTGACACGTCTGCCGAATTTGATGAACCAGTCGGCAGAATGGACCGCTGTGGTGTAAAATCCGCCACGGCTGTTGGGACGACCGTTGATATACTCTGCCAGATTTTCCAGAAAGCGGATACCTTCCGCATCTGAAGGCATATTGTTGCCGAAGTGGTCGGGATCCAATCTGATCTGTTCCTGCAGGTTTTCGGAGCCTTTCCAGTTGTTTTCAAGTATTTCAAGAAATTGAGGAAGTGTGAGTTTCTGCTCCTCATAAACATATTTTTTTATGGCATTCAGACTGTCCGCAACGGTGATGGGACCTGAAAACCAGACATTGGAATTGTTATATTTCGCGCTTTTTCCGTATCCGTCTGCTCCCGCTTCAAGGGCTGTGTCTGAAGCCCCTGAGAAAAGGGGAGCAGGATTCACGAAATCAAGGTACTTTTCAAATTCATCGGCAACGCCCATTGCCTTGTCTATGACGGTTTTGAATCCTTGCAGACAAGCTGAAACGAACTCTTCATAGGTCGCCGCCTGACTGTTTGCCTGCAGCTGAGCCCAAAAGATTTGAGGCATATTGAGGACCACAGGAGCGGTTTCAACGGCTCCGGGAGCACAGTATTCGTAACACCCTTTGATAACTGCACAGCGGGCTTCTTCGGCGGAGTATCCGTTGCGGAGCATACTTTTCAGCATGGCGGGCTCCCCTGTGAAAACGATGCTGTTATTGCCTGAGCGGATCAGCTCCAAAGCCTGATCTGTATACTTTGCAGGGGTATTGGGAGAGAGCTTGATCTGGATCTTGGGGTCATAGATCCCCATATTGCCGTATTCTTCCAGCAAAAGCGTTGTCAGTTCATTGAATCCGGAACTGCCGTCGGGCAACGTGCCCCCCAGATAGAAGGGGTGTCCGAAGAAATATTTCATCCCCGATACCTGAGCGTAAAAGTTGCGGACGATCTGACGGATATCCTCTTGAGTGAATTTCCCTGATTCCAGATCTTTTTTGTAATAAGGATAGAGCATCAGATCCAGATTGCCGAAAGAGCGGGTCTGGATACAGTCCCCATACTCTGAAAGCTGGTGAAAAAGCCAAATGAGGAGCATCGCTTCATAAAAAGAGTTTGGAGCCCCCTTCCGGAGCGACTGAAGAGCTTCAATGGTCGGCTTCTGACAGGAGCTTTTTTGCGCCCAGAAGATGATACGGTCGAGAAGAAGCAGTATCTGGCGGTATTCCGTTTTGACAGCAAGGAAAAAATCTTTTTCCTGAGGAGTTATTGTTCCCTGATGCTTTTCAATAAAACTTTTTTCTTTTTCTTCAACATCCTGAAGGATCCCGGGGAACCCCTTTTGCAGAAGGTGGTTCCAGTCAGGCACACTGTGGGCAAAGTCCCAGAAAAAGTATCCGAACCCGGCATTGTTGAATTCCTCCCGCCAACCAGCAGTCGTTTTTTTCATATTTTCTGCGACACACTGCCGCCGGGGCATCCCCAGGAGCTTTTCTATGACCTTAGTGCCCCGGAATCCCAGATTGACGAAAAGGTCCTCTTGAGAAACGCCGATGCGGGATTTTTCAAGGAGCCGGGAAAAGGCGGCAACATGTTCAGCAAGAGGTGTCGGAAACTTTTTGTCTGCAAGAAAAAGCTGTATATCCTTTTCCAGATCACCTGCGGCAATGCCGCTTCCGGGGATGCCGGGGTTCTGGTATTCCTTAAAAAAGTGTTCTCTTTCCTCGTTGAAATACAACATCTTTCCAGCTCCTTGTTAAAAGATCATCACATTTTTAATATACCACCCTTTCCCTGATTTTTCCACAGTTTATGGTAAAATAAGGGCAATTTTCTCTGAAAAATGTTGTCAGGGAGTTGAAATTCTCCTGCCGGATTCTTTTTTCCCCAGATAGTCGAGGCAATTTCAAAACTCCTCAAAATTGTCAAAGCGCCCTCGCTTCGATCTGTTAAAGGGAGCGTTTTTCCGCCTTCGCATAAAGCTACGGCGGGACAAGCGCCTGTTACCTTACAGGTAGCAGCCTCAAACTACCCTTTACAGCTCTTTGCAAATGGCATCTTGCCATTTTTTGAATGACTTTTGAAATTACCTCTGAGGCAATTTCAAAACTCCTCAAAATTGTCAAAGCGCCCTCGCTTCGATCTGATAAAGGGAGCGTTTTCGGCTGTTACCTTGCAGGTAGCAGCCTCAAACTACCCTTTACAACTCTTTGCGAATGGCATCTTTGCCATTTTTTGAATGACTT
>JAFTIE010000256.1 GCA_017457065.1 Lentisphaeria bacterium | reverse complement strand
ACCCAGCTTGAAGGCGGCACAGTGTGAACTCAAGATGCAGTCGTGAACATACACATCGGAACAAGCTGTGTCAGTACCGGTTTTGAGACAGATCCCGTCATCACCTGAATCCACCCGACAGTTCCAGATCTCCACATCGGTACATGAGTCGATATCAACGCCGTCGTTGTTGTGGCATCCGTGGGAGCGGACCACCAGATCGTGGAGTTTTACATGACGGCACTTGATGTAGTGCTGCATCCAGAAAACGGAGTTCAACATGGTCAGGTCTGAAACTTCCACATTCTCGCACGCACCGAACCAGATGACACGGGGTTTGGTCTTATGGATTTTGACATCGTGAGGGGGATAAAGGGCACTGCGTCCGTCGATGAGACCTTCGCCTTTGATGGTGATGTTCTTTTCCTCAAAGGCAAAGAGCAAAGCCCGGATGCCTTCCCGTCCTTCGTAGAAGGGAATGGGGGAGGGATCGTAAAGGGGATAATCCTCTTCAGCTGCGGAACCGTAAAGTGCGGCGTTGAGTTCAAACTTTAATGTCAGGTTGCTGCACAGAGTAAGGGTGCCTGAAACATAGCTCCCCGCTGGGAAAAGGATGGTGCCGCCCCCCTCACTTTTGCAGCGGTCGATGAGCTGCTGCAGCAAAGCGGTCTGAGGCGTTTCGATACCCGGCACGATGCCGTGATCGGTGACTTTGTAAGTGTTCATTTTATTTTACCTCAATGGTTTGGATCTTCTTCAACCCGGTGTTGAAATGGGTCACACGGAGCTGCCATTTGCCTTTGGCGGCGTTGAAGGGGATCTGGAAATCCCAGCTGCCGCTGCCGTTGGCTGTGCGCAGATTCTTGCGGTAAGGACGCTGATCCTTGCCCGCAGGATCAAAGAGCCTGATATTGAACTGCTGAGGCCCGACAGCTCCTTTTGCTGTAAAACGGATCTCCGCTTTGGAGCCTGCTTTAAGTGAAGAAGGTGCCTTGAGCTCAAGTGCATTGACCTTGTTTTTCTGCACGGAAATGAAATTGGCGATACCGGGAACAAGGAGATTTTTGAAGCTGTCGCCGTAACCCAGATATCTGGCGTTGCGGATATCGTAAAGGTGTCCTTTGAAGGGCAGTTTCACGGTGATATTGTGACCTTTTTTCCGGTTGATGACATCGTTGGGCGGAGGCAGGTTGCCTCTGCTTCCGGGAAGCTGGGGATTTTTATAGAGAGCCACAGTTCCTGTGGGACCATCCCAGCGGACCAGTGCCATGCAGGGCAGCTCTTTGCCCTTGCTGTCAAGGACTGACATGCCGGGCTTCACGCCGGAGCGCTCCAGCTGCTTTTTCACGATACCACGCATTGCCAGCTGCATTTTGGCATCAGCTGATTGAGAGGTGGCAAGCTCTCCGCCGGTACCGCCCAGCTGGATGAAATGATAATCACTGACGGAAAAGTTGAAGTTGACAGTGCGTCCTTTGCCGTAAGTTTTCTCCTGCATGAGGGGCATTCCCTTTTCAGCCACTTTGAACTTGCCTCCCAGTTTGGGCAGCTGGGCGTAGGTGATGTCGATGGGACCGTTGAAGGGGGCAAAGAGTCTGTTCATAACAGGGGAACTGCGGCGTTTGCCGTGTCCGTCATAGCGTCCGGGGGCAAAGTCGGCGATGAGGGTGCCGCCCCTTTTGACGAAGGCTTCCAGCTGTTTTGCCTGAGCGTCAGAAATGGCGACGGCAGCAGGCAGGATCACCACCTTGTACTGTTCCGGGATCCCGGTGACAGCCACTTTTTCATAATCCAGGAAACGGCAGTCGTATTTCATATCGTCCAGCAGTTTCAGCCATGAATTCTGGGTGTTCAGCCATTCGCTTCTGCCGAAGGTGGCAATGGCGGTGTAAAGGGAACTCTGGGAGTAGAGCAACGCGATCTGCGGCGCAGGCGTACCGGAAAGCCACAGTTTGGTGTAGCCGCTGCGGAATTCATCCACAGCCGCCTTGGCAAAGCGCACGTTCCGGGTGGGAGTTCCGTCGCCGTTGGTCATGGTGGGGGGCCAGAAGGCTGCCATGTTGCTGCCCCGCAGAAGTCCTGCCCACATGGGGCTGATGCAGTAGGATTCCTGATCGGTGTCAGCGTAGCAATAGGTCAGCCACCTTCCGGCAAGGATGTCGTTGCCGCCTAAGTCGTGGATCAGTTTTACCTGGATGCCGCTGTAATAGCTCATCACTTTGCAGTGCTTCATGTACTGCACCCAGTCATAGCTGTAGCCGGGGGACTGGGTACCGCTGGCACCCATACGGGCGTGAGGATTGTATTTCACCAGATCGGTCAGGTGGCTTCTGAACTGTCCCCAGGCAAAGGTCGCAGCCATAAAGAGTTTGTGGTCGAGCCAGGGGGCAAGATTTTCTTTGCTCTTGAGTTCGTCAAGCTGTTTGGGCATGACTTCGGCGAAAGAGGCGTAGTTGGTTTCCCACACCTTGTTCAGTGCGGCGATAGTTTTGTATTGCTCTTTGAGAACTTCACGGAACTTTTTCAGACAGTGTTCAGAGAAGCAGACGGTACTGCCGAGGAACTGTTCGTCACCACTCCAGAAATCACGGATGTCATAATAGCCCAGCAGATTATTTTTGCCGTAGTGGGTTTTCAGGAGCTCCGTGTTTTTGGCGAGATATTGGGGATCGTGGAAACAGGGATTGCGGACAGGGTCGCTCTTTCTGTCGCCGCGGTAGGGGGCACTGTTGCGGAAACTGGCAAGTCCCATGGGGCTTGCAGCAAGGTTTTCATAACGTGCTGAACGGTAGATATCCTGAGTGTTCAAACTGTAGGGACTGCCGGAGGTGATGCCGTCCAGTTCAAGATGGCGTGCCAGATGGCGCTGGAATCCCCAGGTGGTGGCGAAAAACTCTGTAAAGTCAGTGGGACCTGCGGGGGATGAAAATTCGCAGATGGTCTCTGCCGCAGGAAGAGCATTTTTCTTCACTCTGACGATAAGATTGTTGATGACGGTCCGGGGAGCGGGGAGCTCCAGAGTCACGGTCTGCTTTGCCTTGGCTGGGAGAACCTTCCGGGCGATGATCCGCTGGAAGGTGTCTTCCACTTCCACTTCCACTTCCACAGTGCTGTCGGCAGGGGGGGCGGTCAATTTCAGATCAAAGACCAGAGGTTTCCCCTGAGGAAAGATCCGGTCGGCGTATTTGAACGCGACATCGATCTTGACCGTTTCAGGAGTATCGACCACAAAGGCACCGGCATCAATGACTTTGCCTTTGGCATCAAGGAGTCTTGCGTTGGCAACTCCTCTGCCGCCGGGGAGCGCTGCAGAGGGAAGGGGGATCTTGTTGATACCGGGTTTCAGAGAGAGTTTGAGATTCTTTACAGCTTTGGTTTCCCGGAACATGTTGTTGTATTCCAGCTCCAGAGCGGCGGTCTGGGCTTTGGCGCTTTTAATGACGATCTCTCTGGCATTGCCGGAAACGAATTGGGCAGCCAATTTTGTTCCGGAAAGGTAGCGCATGATCTGGATCTTGGCAAGATTCTGATACTCCCACCAGGGATAATCTCTTCCCACATAGACGATGCGGTGGCGGGCGGCTGTGGCATCCATTCCCTGAGGGATCAGGGGGTTGAGTTTGGCGGCAGTGTCGCAGTAGATGACGTATGATTTACCTTTTTTGTACCACCTGATCGCACGGTTCCGGGCAATCTTTTTCATTTCGGGAAGCATGAATTTGACAGGAGCTTTGACCTCTTTGCCCTGAAGTTTGGGGAAGAAGGTGCCGCTCAAAACGATGAAGTGAGTTCCCTGTTTCTGCCAGGAGGAAAGGAGCTGTTCAAGATCTTTGCCGTAGCGTTTGGGGATAAAACGGGTGATGAGGACCACTTTGGGCGCTTTGGGGAGTGCTTTGAGCATTTCGGCAGAGTAGGTGCAGAGCTCTTTGCCGAAAGTCACCACATGGACACCGTAAATACCGGTGCTGGAAATGAATTTGCCCAGAACAGGAACGACCTTGATATTCATGGGCATACGGCTTGCCAGTTCGACCACCACCTTTTTGTCGATCATCAACCTGCCGCGCTCATGCTCAAAGGAAAGATAAAGGAGATCAAGAGCCTTTTCAGCAGGAGCCGGGTGGAACCATTTTTTATGGGGATTGGCGGCGGCAAGAGAGAATTTTTCCAGATACTCAAGGGGGACGCCCCACTGTTCTTTGAGCTCTCTGCGACCTCTTTCAAGAGGAGTGATTTTGCTGCAGGAGATGGGTTCGGCTTTGACGCTGACGTTGTCAAGCAGAACTTTTCCCGGTTTTTTGGAGGAACGGGTCACAGAAAGTACGATCATGGCACTGCCCGCAGGGGCAAAGACTTTTTTCGTGACCTTCTGCCACTCAAAACTTTTCTTGGAGCTGAACAAAAGTTTCGAGTTCTTCCCCATTCTTTTTCCTTCAGCATCAAAGAAGGTGAAATAGCAGCGGGTCATGTTGTCGGATCCATCATTTTTGACCATGAAAGAGACATTGTAGATGCGGCCTGGTTCAGAGAGCAAAGGCATGATAAGTTCACCGCCCCGGAGGCAGGGGGTGCCGTTGATGCCTGCGGTTTTCAGGTATTGTGCAAAGTAATTTTTGTTGGCAACAAAGTTGTGGTGCGCCGGAATGGCAGGATTTTTTGCATCAGGGGTGTCAAAGGAACCGTTGCAGATCAGTTCGCCCCCTGCGGGAGCTTTCTCTTTGAGCTTCAAGCCGTCGGTACGGTCGTAGAAGATACGGCAGTCGAATCCGGAGGCATCGAAGGATCTGCGGGCACCGCTTTTTTCGGTGTATATGCCGTTTTTCAAGGTGGAGCGGGAGACGCTTCCTTTGGGATTGAAGCCCGGGACCTTGAGCAGCAGCTCTCTGCCGTTCAACACATAACCCACGGGACGGTCAAAGGAGGGAGAACCGTTTTTCAGCTGGAAAACGGCGATCTTATCAAGAGGAGTGTCTTTGGGCAGTTCAACGGCGCGCCATGAGTCCTTGAATTGCTTTTTCAACTCGATGTCAAAGAATTTGGTGTCTTTGGGGAGCTCCTTTTTGATGGTGCGGATCTTGTAGGAACGGTCTTCCTGCAGATTCAGCTGATCCACCATGGCGGGGATCTTCCCTTTGACGGAGCGGGCGGTGAATTTCTTCTGCGCGATAAATTTGTTCAACTCCTTTACAAAGTGGAGTTTGATGGAAAAGGTGCGTTTGCCACCTGCAGGGAGCACTTTTTCATCGCTGAAAAACTCTGTACTGGCGGAGCGTCCGTTGACGAACCAGTTCATGAGTCCTGCGGTACTGTCGGCAGGGTATTCGATGAGCAAGCCTGAGTTGTCTTCTGAACCTATGGCAAGATAGGTCTGGGGAGGCAGTTTGGAAAAGGTCATGTAGGTCTGCTGTTTCAGCTTTTTCACTCCTTTTACACTTGGCTGCCAGTAGATGTTCTCACGGTCGGAGCGATAGAAATAGTTACGGGTGCTGAAAGAGATGGGCTGAGGCGTTTTACCGGTGTTGACCAGCTCATAGACCACCTCCAGCGTGTTGCCGGGACGGACCTTGTAGGTTTTGTTCAGACGCAGCCAGTTATAGACGGTCCCTATGACGGAAAAGGTGATGTCCGCTTCGCCGGATTTTTTGAGGCTTTTCCAGGAAACAAGTTCGTATTCAAGTTTGCCGAAGTCTTCATGGAACTGGGTTTTTTCTGCGACGGTCTGACCCAGACGGCTGTCGGTGAAGGCATTGCCGTGTTTTTGGGGTCCCCGGGCGTTCCAATCCACCTTGTTGTGGATCAGTTTGGTGAGCATACCTCCTTTGGTGTCGAAGGTAAGATGGAAATTTGAGTTTTTAAAATCAAACTCTCCGGCGGAAACCATTATCGCCGCCGTCATCAGACATAACAGTGTTGCGATTCGCATTTTTCAGCTCCTTTATCTTTTACGATTTGCTTTAGTTTTGAACGAAAACAGTATTGCTCCTACTATAGCCTGAAATATGCTGAATTACAAATATTTCAAGATGTAAAAAACAGAAAAAGAGACAGAAAACCAGATGTCTGCTCTTGTCTCCTGCGGAAAATGAAAATGATTTCAAAACCTGACCTTGAAATCACCTCTTACCGGGAAAGGTCTTCAAGATCTATCAGGTGCTCTTTCCCCTTGAAACGGAGCATAAAACTGTTTGCACTGCACTTTTCTGTTTCGGGGAGTTTTTCCCCCCGCCGCACCGGGATGAGCAAGGTGGCAAAACGGCAATCTTTTTTCCCTGAAATGGTCATGGTCAATGTGGTGCTCTTGTGGAGCTTCAGGTCGTTGCGTCCTACAAACCATCCCCCCATGGGGGGCGTATCCACACCTGAAAGAAGGCGGGTTTCAAGCTCCTCAGGGAAAAGGGGAAGAATGAGAATATCGTAAACAGCTCCGAAATCTGAAAGGTATGCCCCCGGAATGGCGGAAAGCTGTTCCATCTTTACGGTGTCCAGCTGGAGCCGCATTTCGTAGGAGTGGGGTTCCCCGTCGGTAGACTCCAAAGTATCTTTGATACAGAAGAGATCCGGCTTGTAAAAGCGCACTTCACGGGTATGTTTTGCCATCTTCCGGGGGGGGATCTCAAGGTCCGCTTCACAGAGGACCAGAGGACCGAAAACATCATCGTAAACCCCTTTTGCATAGTCGAACTTTTCGTTGCTGATCCAGTTGGCATCAATAGGGGAATCCACTTTGCGGGGGGCTTCACGCTTTTGCATGAAACCATCGACCAGCACGGTGTTGTGGTCAGAGGCGTTGACTCCGTAGGCGCGGTAGATGGAGTGTTCATACTGTCCGCCGCCATCGTCGTAAATCAGCTCCTGAGAACCTTTGTAAATTTGGATGTTGAGCTTGTCATGGTGCATGTGTCCGGCTCCCAGAGGACCCACATCAAAGCAGCAGCAGAGGGCATCGGCGCTCCAGTCGGAGCGCATGACGGCAAAGCCTGCCCAGGGGAGAAAACGGGAACTTGAAGGCGTTGAAGAAGGTGCCTTTCCCTCTTTGCGATTGGAGGCGCCCCAGAGGAAATTCTGCCTGTCGGGGAAAATTTCAAGAGCCTGTTTCATTTTCCGGGAAACGGAACTTGTGAAACAGTCATTGGTCCGGGGAGAAATCAGAGGGGGCATTGACATGGCAAGGGCACTTTCAAAGGAAAGCTCCAGTTTGCTGATGAATTCAGACGGCAGTTCGTTTTTGATCCCTTCGTGACGGGCGATATTGGAGAAGGCAAGGGCACACGAAAGGGTTACGGAGTGATAGTCCGGGGAAAGTTCATCGTGCATCCCGTCAGGCAGGATCTGGAGCAGTATGGCTTTGCTGAAAGTTTCTGCTGCATAACTGCGCATGGCACTGCTGCATTTGAACTCCTGAAAAAGAGCCGCAAAAGTGTAAAGTCCGCTCATTTCCATGAGAAGCCAGTTGTTCCGCAGTTTGTGGTGGGCTTGCAGATGGACACAGTGACGGAACATGGAACTCAGCATCAGACAGATGTTTTCGTCGGTGAATGAAGGAGAGGTGCGGAACGTTTCAAAACCGAGACACCAGGAGTACATCATCCGCAATCCGGCTTCGATGGTGCGCCAGACACTGCCGGCAGCGTTCCAGTCGTCGCTGTGATTTCCTGCTGTTGCGACCCAGGAATAAAGCTGACTGTTGAAGGCTTGGGCGTACTTTTCGTCTTTTGTCTCCTCGTAAGCCACAGCAAGATCCATCCAGAATCTCATGCGGTTGAGCTGCCAGAGCCATTCGTGGTTGACAGGGGGAGTGGTTAAAGTGGGATTGAACAACCAGTCGATCTTTCCCTCCGGAAATGTGTGGGGAATATTGATGACGGTCACATCTCCTTTGACAGCTCTGTCTGCTGTTTCACGGGTGCATTGGGAACGGTCAAGATGTTTGCAGTAAGGACGGGCACTGCGGCTGCGGAAATAAGCGGCAGTACTTTTGATCAATCCATCTCTGTCACCAACTGAAAGTGCCTGCCGGAATGAAGAACCCATTTTTTCAGGATCGAGCATTTCAAAAAGTTCAGAAAGCATCTGACTGTATCCGGGAAAAGAATCCATAAGTTGTAAACCTTATATTTTTTATTGCCGCTATTGGCAGAATGAACGGAACCGGCATTGGGCACACTGTTTGAGATCCTGTGGAAAAAGAGTGTGGGACAAAGGGGCTGTTTTGAGTTTGAGTTCCAACAGGAGCATCCGGTCGGCATCTTCCCTGATGCGGCGGAAAGCTCCGCTGAAAGAACGGGGCATGGGAATGTGCTGCAGTGTGCCTGACTCCAGATGAAAGATCTTCACTTTGTCCGGAGCGGTATTGAAATTTTCAAGAGCGTAAAGACTCAGAAGAGCACTGTTTTCTTCGCTGACCCTGCCAACGCACACAAAAGAAAGTTCACTTTCACAGTGCCATGCGGCAAGAGGCGTTACATAGCAGTCAAGATCATTCCAATTGACTTTCAGGGGGAAAGGAAGATGGAGCCGCGAAGAAACAGGAATGGAAAGCAGCTGCTTCAAGGCATCGGCGTGTAAAAGTTCGCTTCGGCTTTGGAGGGCTTTCAAGACTTTTTCTTCCAACTCCTGCAGGGAGATCCCCTGTTCAGTCAATTCCCGCAGCAGCGGCAGTTTATGGTCGTGTTCCGGGCGTCCCAGAAGCATGGCTTTGAATTCAACGGCAAACCGGTCTTTGAGAGCCGGAAGAAAATTTTCGGCTGTATTTTCCCCTGAATCCCAAAGAGCACGCAATGCTTCATAAATTTTGCTCTTTGCATATTCCTCAACGCTGAGTGCGCCGCGCAAAAGATGGAGTTGTTCCGCCCTGGTCGTGACGGTACCGATGAAAGCTCCTCCGGCAGAACCGTAGTAGTGATAAAAATACTCCCGCAGACAACGGTCGAACATTTCCCTGCGCCGCATGGACCAGGTGAAAGGATTGATGTATTGTTGTGCCATAAGAGTGTTTCTGTTCTGAATATTTGTGGATACCGTTCCATAAGATAATCCGTGATTTGAAACATTTCAAGAGATAGGGCAGGAAAAGAGAGGAAAAATGGTGTTTTGAACTTGTATTTGAAGCGGGAAAATGCTATATTATCGGACAAATCCGGGAAATAAAAAATCAAACAGGGAAAGAACATTATGAGCAAAGTCAGATTTACGGCATTTTCAGATTTGCACCACCACCCCGTCTGGTTCAAGACGGATGCCCCTGAAAGGTTGACCTCCATCCAGCAGAGAGCGGAAGAAGACGGTTCTGAATTTCTCATCCACATGGGGGACTTCTGCCATGATGTGACTGTGGCGGAGGAACTTCTCAAACAGTACCGGGAGTTCAAAGTTCAGGGATTCCATGTTTTCGGCAACCACGAATTTGACCTGAACAGTTACGAAGGCGCCCTCAAGGCATACAACTTGAAATGCGGCTATTATTACTTTGACAACAGCGGATTCCGTTTTGTTGTCATCGATGAGAACTATTTTTCAGATTTTCCCGGAGTCATTTTCCATTACTCCGAGCGCAACTATTTTGACCATCCCAAAGGGAGGGATTGGATCGATCCTGAGCAGATCCAGTGGCTCAAAGAGACTATCTTGAGTTCTCCCTATCCCTGTATCCTCTGCAGTCATGCCACATTGGAGTATGAAGGAGGCATCAAAAATCGTGAAGAGGTCCAGGAGATCATCCGGGCTTCTCAGAAGCTGCCCGGCAGGGTCATGCTCTGTATCAACGGTCACTATCACAGAGACAACTTCAATGTGATCGACAACGTGGCATATCTGGATCTCAATTCCGCCTCCTTCAATTGGATCCCCAATCCCCATTATCTCTACCCGGCAGAGTGGTATCAGACCATTGAGGGCATCGGCAACCAGATCATCTATACCAACCCTCTCAGTGCCACTGTGACCATCGACACCGACGGAAACATCGAGGTCGCCGGGAGTAAAGGCGAGTTCCTTTGCGGCGTGACCATGGAAATGTCAGGGAACCAACATGGGCGCCGTCTCTGTACCCCCTGTATTCTTGACCGTAAAGTCAAACTTTGAACCGCAGAGAAAAAGGATATCACCGGTTATGCAAATATTGGCAACAGCCATCCCCGAAGTTAAAATCATCGTTCCCAGGGTATTTTGCGATGCACGCGGATATTTTTTTGAATCCTGGAACGCAGAGAAGTATGCCAGGGCAGGCATTGACTGCCGGTGGGTGCAGGACAATGAATCCCGTTCCCGTTTCGGCGTGCTGAGAGGACTGCACTATCAGGCTGCCCCCTACACGCAGGCGAAACTGGTACGCATTATTGAAGGCGCCGTCCTTGATGTGGCTGTGGATATCCGCAAAGGCTCACCCACTTTCGGAAAATATGTGGCGGTGGAATTGAGTGCCGAAAATAAATATCAGCTCTTTATTCCCCGGGGCTTTGCCCATGGATTTGTTGTGCTCTCAGAAAATGTGCTTTTCGCTTACAAGTGCGACAATATCTATATGCCCTCCCATGAAAGAGGGATCGCTTTTGATGATCCTGATCTGGGGATCGACTGGAAGGTCGATTTGAAAGAGATCATCCTTTCTGCCAGAGACATTGCCAATCCCCCCATGAAAGATGTTGAACTCTTTGACTGGAACAATAAGGAATATCTGCTATGAAAGTTCTGATCACGGGCGGGAAAGGAATGTTGGGGCGCACCCTCTGTTCTGAGTTGAACGAGTTTGAAATGGTCCCCACTGATCTTCCGGAAGGGGATATTACCGATCCTGCCGTTTTTGAAGCTCTTCTTGCTGAAGTGAAACCTGATGCAGTGATCCACTGCGCCGCCATGACGGCGGTGGATAAATGTGAAACAGAGATCGATCTTGCCTACAAGCTCAACGCTTTCGGAACCGGTGTCGTGGCAATGGCATGTCACCGTCAGGGAGTCCGTTTGATCGCCATTTCCACAGACTACGTCTTTGAAGGCAGTGCGGATCGTCCTTACAATGAATTTGATGCTGCCGACGGCGGAAATACAGTCTACGGTAAAAGTAAATTTGCCGGTGAAGAAGCGGTTCGGCGCCATTGTCCGGATCATGTGATCTGCCGTATTTCCTGGCTCTATGGTGCGGGAGGACCCAGTTTTGTTCACACCATGCTCAAACTGGCTGACGGAACCAGAGAGGAATTGAAGGTGGTCGCCGATCAGACCGGTAATCCCACCAGTTGCCTTGCCGTGGCACGGCAGCTGAGAAACATTCTCAACGACCGCCGCCTTGCAGGGACCTTTCACATGACCTGTGAGGGAGAAACCTCCTGGGCGGGATTTGCTCAGGAAATATTCCGTCTGCGGAAGATCGGGCAAAAGGTGGTTCCCTGCCGGAGTGATGAATTCCTTCGTCCGGCGCCCCGTCCGGCAAATTCCAGACTTGACAAGATGATGCTGCGGCTGGCTGGACTTCCCCCCATGCCCCATTGGCAGGAGGCTTTGGCTGAGTTTCTTGAAAAAGAGTTCGGCAAAGTTTGAAGAGACTGCCGTATAAAACGGTTGCAGAGTTATTTTTTTCCCTGCTTCAGGGAATCATCAATTTGTGAAAAGGAACGCTGTAAATGAAGAAAATGCTGTTTTGTTTTGAGGCAATTTCAAAACTCCTCAAAATTGTCAAGGCGCCCTCGTTTCGATCTGATAAAGGGAGCGTTTTTCCGCCTTCGCATAAAGCTACGGCGGGACAAGCGCCTGTTACCTTACAGGTAGCAGCCTCAAACTACCCTTTACAGCTCTTTGCGAATGACATCTTTGCCATTTTTTGAATGACTT
>JAFTIE010000255.1 GCA_017457065.1 Lentisphaeria bacterium | reverse complement strand
CTCCGCCGTATGAAGCATTTTCCTGCGGAAAATATGAAGCGCCCCGTTGGGGCATGAAGCGCTTTCTTCGCAAGCATAATAAGGCATTTTTTTGTTCTCTTTTTTCAGGTAATACAACGGCAAAACACCTATTTGACAAGTAACACTCACGAGAAGCTCTATGAGGGTAAATCTTTTTTTCATATTGGTGCGGCTCCTTTTTTTGACCTTTAATTGAGTTTTTCCAGACGCACGCCCCAGAGACGGCTCCAGGTGCCCGCTGGCGTGTCGGGGGAGGAGATCTGCAGGGCAAACCAGTTGTCACGGGGGATAATGATGATCCGTGAAAAGTTCAGGACTCCCCCGGCTTTATGACAGTCGAAGACAGCGAACTCCGGCGTGGTGAACTTCTGCTTGCGCAACAGGGAAAGATCACTGAGGGCTGCCGGATCAAAGTCGGGAAACTCAAGGAAGGCAAAGCGTAAGAGATTGTTGGGACGGCAGGAGAAGGAAAATCTGTAGGTCCCCGCCGCAAGACGCATATACTGCCGCAGTTCAGGATTTTTTCCCTGACCGATGGCAAGATGGTTGTTGGCGGCTCTGGAGGGGACGATCTTCCAGAGACTCTTGTACTCTCCGGAAGTGGAGGGGGCGATTTGTTCAAAGAAGATCCAGTTTTCCAGTTTGGGGTGGGCTCCCGGAGTTGCGGGATCACCGTGGACAAACTTTTTGAAATTGCCGTTTTTGATGAGGTTTTGAGGTTTTTTGCCGGTCATCTGATTGAGGATGGTGGAGATCTCAATAATGTCAGGGTACTGAGCTCTTGCTTTCTGCCAGTAGGCAACACGGGCTTTGCGCTTCATGTTTCTGCAATGGACTTTGCTGTGATTTTCCAGAGCCAGACAGAGGGACTCCAGCACATAGCTTGTGACGGTGTCCCGGTAGTTGTGGTAAAGGGTGTTCATACTGGCTCTCTTTTTGTGGATATAGCGGTAGATGCCAAGTTCATCTTTGCTGACGGTGTTTTTCCAGAGGGTATCAAACTTTTTGTCCAGTTCGACACATTTTTTCCGGAGGAGGCTGATTTGCTCAAGAGAAAGTTTTTCGCTCCGCAGCCGTTGTGAAATAAGGTAACGGTCCGCCAGACAGCCTACATATTCAAAGTAGGTGATGACATCCTGCAGCCGTTTTTTCTGTACAGCTGTTTTTGGGGCGGCGGCGGCTTTCTGCAGTGCGGCGCGCATCTTGCCGGTATCTCCCTGACGGAGCCCTTTGAAACGGTCGATGCTGAAGGTGAAGGGACCTCCTTTTCCGGATTTTTCAGAAAGAGCAAGATCGTGTTCATAAACAGACTCCCAGATGTCATAGTAGGTTTTGACGTGGGGGGCAGCTTCTTTGCCGAAGGCTTTGGTGCAGTACTCCATCATCACCTTGTCGATATCGCAGTTGATATCCCAGAGGAGCCTGCCCAGGATGTACTGTTTGGGACCGTTGGCGGCGTGGATCATGTACACCTCTCCAAAGTATTCACTCAGCCCCAGCTTGTGGAGTTTGCGGAGGTTTGCCGCCATGGATCTGGGAAAGTGACGCACCAGAGGATAGGAGCGGTCAAGGTGGTGATCCCACAGACCCATCCGTTTGAGTCCCTGCCGGGCGAATCCGGGAAAGTCGGCGTTGCGGGTCCCCATGCCGATGATCCCGGGGTGGATCCTGATATCGGGGACATTCAGGGTGCAGTCAGCATAAAGAAGAATGAGGATCTTTGCTTCAGGAGTGACCTTGCGCGCCAGATCGAGGATCTTGCCGTAAAAGTAAAAATAACGGTTGGAGTAGTTGCTTTTGCTTGCAACTTTCGGGACTCCGGGAGCGGTGCAGTAACTGCATTCGCAGTGTCTCCCCCAACCGTCGTTGACAGCCAGGCTCACTCCGTCGGCATCTTTTTTGCCGTAGTTTTTGACAATGTGATCGGCTAAGAGCTTCTGGACTTCCGGATTGCCCAGACAGGGCTGCCAGTCTACCCGCTGTTTCCGGGGATTGGTGAAGCGTTTGCCCTTGATGAGAGGGAAATATTCAGGATGGGTTTTGCCGTACTTTTTGGGGTCGATGATCCGCCCCAGAGCGTGCCAGGCGATGTTGCGGCCGCTTTCGCCCAGATACATGCGCTGGATCTCTTTGCCGATGAAGCTGCTCATGGTCCAGCGGCGGGTATGGAAAGAGGGACTCTCTGTGACGGAGATTCGGGAAGGCATCTGCCATTTTTCCCCCTTTTCGGGGAAAACAAATCCCGTCTCCCCCAAGCCCACAATGTCGAAGCCCACAAACTCCCGCAGGAACCAGCTGGTGGGGAAATAATATCCCCAGGCATCACGGGACATAAGGAGACATACATTCTTTTTCCCCCTGACGGTCACAGGGTAGCGGATGATGAAACTGTCTTTGGGTTTTCCCTTGAGCACAGAAGCGTATTCCCCCCCCACGGCACCTTCACGGGTCATGAGGAAAATGGTTTTGGCGTTTGCCTTCTCAAAGGGGACGAAAGGGATCTCCCGTTTGAGGCTTTGTGAAAGGCGTTTGGCAAAGAGCGCGCCCAGATCCTCAGGGCTCCACCCCGCCCGGCGGCGGGGTTCATCGGGACCGGGAAGGAAACTTACCTGAAATTCAGGAACCGCCCCCTGCACTGCCGCACTGCAAAATGTGACAAGTGCCAGAAGCACGCACAAATAAAAACGGTGGATTTTCATATAACTTTTTCCCTCTTGATGTTTTTCATACAGTTACTTTCTGATGTGTGGACACAGAAGTTTCGTTTACAGTGCTTTCTCTTTCAAAAAGATAGTTTTTCAGGATGATCCTTTTTTTGTGTGGGCGTTCTTTTTCCGGCGTGACGATGGCTTCAAGAAGATACTGCCACGCTTCCACGGCAAATTCGTGCCACTGGCAGAAAACGGTGGTCAGAGAGGGGGTGAAAAGTCCGGCGCCAAGTGGCGTCTGTCCCACAGCGATCACCGCGGTTTTTCCGGGTACGGGAATATTGAGAGAGTTCAGCAGATGGTAAAGCTGAAGTGCCGCCACTGACGAACCGCAACAGATGGCGGTGGGTGGAGCACCGGAACGCAGCAGTTCAATGAGAGGAACGCAGTATTGGGGATTTTCTTTGGAACCGGAGACAATTAATTTTTCCTCCTTTTCCATGCCGCACTCCTCAAGGAGTTTTGAGACTTTTTCCGGGGCGACGGTGTTGAGATTGCCGTTGAGGAGCAGCGCCGCTTTCCGGTGTCCCCTGTTCCGGAGACAGATCAGTGCCTCACGGATCATACCCGGCACATCGCAGTTGATGACCAGACTTTCCTGTGGCAGTGCCGCAGGAGTGAAACTGCTGTTGAAAAAGAAGAAAACTGCCGGGATATTGAGTTTTTTCCAGACCGGTCTCATTTCGTCGGGGGCGTCCAGATTGAAAGAGATATAGATCAATCCTTTGAAGCGTCCTGAGCTGAAAAGAGCTTCGATCTCATGGTCTGAAAGGTTCCGGGCAATGGCGGGTTCCACAGGTTCCAGAAGGGCGTTTTGCGCTTCGCCCACCTTGTAGAGCTCATTGAGAAGTGTCGCCTCCTGAATAAAGTTGGGGATGTTCGCCATGACCACCAGAATGCGGACCTTCCCGTCACTGCCGGAGTTCTTGACAAAAGTCCCCTGTCCTTTGATGCGGGCAAGAAAATTTTCTGTTTCCAGCTGTGCCAGGACATGACGGAGCGTCAGCCGGGAGATCCCCAGTTTTTCAGCCAGTTCCGGTTCATTGGGCAACCGGCTGCCGGGGGGATAGATCCCCTCTGCAAGAGCTTTTTTCAGCTTGTTGTAGACCGCTTTGCGTTTGGTGGTGGTCAGCATATCAGTTCAGTTTTTCCATTTTTACGTTCCAGAGCTGATCCCAGGTTTTGGGGGTGTGTGAAGGAGTGGCGATAAGCATGCAGTGCCACCCTTCGTTTTCAATAAGCACCGTCTGCTTCACGGTACTGATGCCGGAAACAGGAAGGTGGTTGAAGCTGAAAATGGCAGGAGTCCGCACCTTGAAACTCCGGAGCGTTTTCACATCCTTGAAAGCCCCCTTGTGCATGTTGGGCACAATATAGAGGTTGAAGCTCATGGTGTTTTCCCCCTCTTTGTTGAAGGAAAAACGGTAGACGCCTTTGGTAAGGTACATATAGGTACGCACCTCAGGATATTTTCCGTCGCCGAAACAGAGACGGTTGCTCTCAGTTTTATGTTTGATCCAGTTCCAGTGGTTCCTGTAGTCATCAGCAAGGACATCGCCGATCTCATCGTAGAAATACCATCCCTCAAGTTTGGGGTGTTTGCCCTTGACGGCAGGGTTGCCGGGAGTGCCCTTTTTAAAATCCCCGTTGGTGATGTGGTTTTTCAGTTTGACTCCGGCATTTTCGCCGATAAGAGTGGCAATGGGGAGGAGTGACGGATTCTTTTTGAAGGCCTCTTTCCAGAAGGCGAGTCTGGCGGGCTGGCTCATTTTGGCGCAGATGCGGTTCTGGAAGTTCCGCAGAGCCATCTCTTCGGACTCATGAAGATAAGCCTTGACCGCATTGCGGTAGAGGACAAAGACCGTATCCATCCGTTTTTTGGATTTGCCGGCGCGCACCCGGCGGTAGAAGCCCAGTTTGTCCTTGCTGACCATGGTCTTCCAGAGTCGGACAAAGCGGACATCCCGGTCAAGGCAGCGCTGATGGATCTTGAGGATCTCATCCAGAGAAAGATCTTTCTGCCGCAATGTGAGGCAGTCCAGATAATTTTCAACCAGGCAGCGGATGTAGGCAAAGTGATTTTTGACCACCTGGAACCTTTTTCTTTCAAAGTCGTTCATGGGAGATTTTTCAGCATCGGCAAGAGCTTTTTCCATGGTTTTTACATCCACAGGGCGCACTCCTGAGAACCACTCTACACTGTAGGACATGAGTCTGGGTTTCGGTTTGCCGCTGCGTGCTTTACATTCACGGATGTAGATTTGTTCCCAGGTGTCGTAGTACTTTTTCATGAAGGGCGCAGCAGGTCCGTAGGCTTTGCGGCAGTACTCCTCCATGATCTTGACGGGATCGGCTTTGAGATCCCAGAGAAGCCGGGCAAGGATGTACTGTTTGGGGGCGTTGGCGGCGGCGATCATGTAGACTTCGCCGAAATACTCCCGGACGCCGATACTGTGCATTTCACGGAGCTTTGCCGCCATAGCCTGCGGATAGTGGCGGGGAAGGGGATAGAGGTAATCCAGCTGGTGTTCCCAGAGTCCCAAGCGCTTCATGCCCTTTCGGGCAAACTTGCGGATGGTGGCTTCTTTGGTGCTCATGCCCACCAGATTGGGGTGGATCGTTACTTTGGCAGGGACCAGACTTGTGGCATCGCTGTAAAGAAGAATACAAGCCTTGATCTCAGGATCGATCTTATTGGCGGCGTCAAGGACCTTCTTGTAGAAGGTGAAGTAACGGCTGGAGTAGTGCCCCTTTGCCTTTTCTCCGGGATCGTCCCAGGCGGTGCATCCGGCACATTCGCAATGGTTGCCGGAGCCGTCGTTGACCGAAAGCTCCACCGCATCGGAGCCACCGTTTCCGTAATTTTTCACCAGATAGTCAACAAAAAGTTTCTGTACATCGGGATTGCTCACACAGGGAGACCAGTCGCAGCGCTGTTTGGAAGGGGCATTGTGGCGTTTCCCACGGACGAGAGGGAAATATTCAGGGTGTGTTTTGCCGTATTTTTTGGGGTCGATGATCGTGCCGAAGGTGTGCCAGGAGATGTTGCGGCGGCTTTCCCCCAGACTCATGCGGGCGAACTCCTTGTCAACGAATGTGTTCATGGTCCAGGCACGGGTGTTGAAATAAGGGGACTCCTTTTCGTTGATGGCTTTGGGCATCTGCCATTTTGAGTTGTCGGGGATCACAAATCCGAATTTACCGGGGAAAACGATGTCATAGCCCAGATATTTGCGCAGGAAAAAGTTGCCGGGGTAACAGTAGCCCCAGGGATCCCGGCTCATCAGGAGACAGACATTCTTTTTCCCTTTGAAATTGACAGGATAGCGGATGATAAAACTGTCCCCGGGTTTCCCTTGCAGGCACTTGGCATATTCGCCCCCGGCTGTTTTCTCGCATGTGATGACAAAAAGAGTTTTTGCGGAGGCTTTTTCAAAGGGAACAACTTTGACCTCCTGCTTCAAGGTCTGGGAAAGACGCTGTGCAAAGAGAGCTGCAGTGTTTTCAAGAGTGATGACTTTGCGCAGCCGGGGCTCATGGACTCCTTTAAGATATGTTACCTGAAACTGATCGGCAGCAGCGGCAAGAAAACTTGCTGTGCACAACACCATTGCGAAGTACTTTTTGTAATTCAACATCCGGAAACTCCTTTTTGTTTGCCCTGAAACGACATGGCTGAAAAATGTTGTTCAGGTCTATGTATTGTGTATGTCTGTTTTTTTAATATATGCCTTAAAAAACAATTTGCAAGTCTCTGCTTTAAAAAATCAAAAAAATTTTTTCAGATCTCTTTGCTGTACCGCTCAAGAGCCTGACGACAGCGGGCAAGGATGAGAGGCAATTTGCCCCGCATGGGGTAGAGGAGCGTTTCCCCTTCACGCAGAGCGTCGCCGACGGCTTGAAAGCCGATGTGTTCGTAAAAGGTTTTGCGGGTGGATATGCCTGAGATGATGACCTCTGAGACTCCCTGGGATCCCAGCTCCAGCAGCAGAGGAACGGCAAGTTGAGAGGCAAGAGTGGTGCTGCGGTATTGGGGGAGAAGAGCGAAAAGGCGTATTTCAGCAAGTTTGCCCTCAGCCGGGGGCGTGACCACGGACTCCCCGAAGTGGGCTGCGGCGGAATAAGGAGGACGCCAGTGGGCGGAGATCATGCCTGCAAGGGTTCCGTCTGAGATGACACGGGCGGCACGGTAGATGTTTTTGTGATGGAACTTGTCAACGATTTTGCCCTCTTCTGAAATGCTGCGCATTTTCAATTCAGAAGCAAAGACTTGATGATTCAACTTCCAGAGCTGTTCAAACTCCTCAGCCGTTTCCGGAGTGAAGATCTCAATGTGATATTGCTTTTGACTCATTTGAGACTTCCCTTTTTTTAAGCTGACGAGGCAATTTCAAAACTCCTCAAAATTGTCAAAGCGCCCTCGCTTCGATCTGATAAAGGGAGCGTTTTCGGCTGTTACCTTACAGGTAGCAACCTCAAACTACCCTTTACAGCTCTTTGCGAATGGCATCTTTGCCATTTTTTG
>JAFTIE010000254.1 GCA_017457065.1 Lentisphaeria bacterium | reverse complement strand
TTCGATCTGATAAAGGGAGCGTTTTTCCGCCTTCGCATAAAGCTGCGGCGGGACAAGCGGTTGTTACCTTTCCCCCTCCGCATAAAGCTACGGCGGGACAAGCCAGGCAGCAAGTGCAAACTACCCTTTACAGCTCTTTGCAAATGGCATCGAAAGTCATTTTTTGAATGACTTTTGAAATTACCTCGACCTTATTAAGATTTTTCAGGGAAGCTGGACAACTGCCTTCCCCTGCCGCAGTATCTTCAGCTCATTGCCAGTTGCATCGACCACAGTGGAGCCTGTTGCACCGTCAGGAAGTTTTCCGCCGTCAACGGCAATATCAGGAGTCCCTGAAAGTTCCGCAAGGGCGCTTGTTGCATCTTTGGGATCAGGGGCTCCGGAAAGATTGGCACTGGTTTGGAAAAGAGGTCCGGTCAGTTTCAGCAGTTCACGCAAAAAAGGATGATCTGGAGAACGGAATCCCAAAGTGCCGCCCTCTTCAAGAGGGGCAATGATGGTCACTGCCCCGGGACAATATTTTTCTGCCAGCTGTTCAGGAAGTCCAGCCAGTTGAACGCCCATGGAATCGAGTTCGCGCCAGTCGTAAACAAACCACCCAAGTACCTTTGCGGCACTGCGCTGCTTGAGTTCAAAAATCTTTTTATATGCGGCGTTGTCGCTGACTCTTGCCACAAGTCCGTAGACTGTTTCGGTAGGGACAAGCGCCACAGCTCCGGGGTTTTGCAGCACTTCAGCAACTTGAAACGCACACAATTCCGCGTTTTTGCAGTCGATGATTTTGGGGGCACTCATTTTTTTTTCTCCTTCAAACGCTCAGAGATGTTTTCGATGGCATAACAGCTGAAAAATGCAGCTGCACCCGCAGCAAATCCGTAGACCGCTCCGCAGGTGACAGGACGGTCAAAGTTGTTCATGATCTCTGCAAAACTTCCTGTCGCATTGATGAAAAAGTATCCGCAGTACCCCAGCCAAACCGCCAGTGAAATCAGCATCGACGCCCAAGCCGCCCGGGGAGAGGCTTTGGGCAGGTAAATGGCTGTGACCACGGGAATGAAGACCACCACCAGCTGGGTCACCCAGGAGTTTTTCATAAGCAGATAGATATTCTGAACACTCATGGCAAAAAACAAACTGACCGCCAGAAGAACAACAGTGCTGATACGGGTGATCAGAAGAAATTTTTTGTCCGGGATCTCCGGCAGAAAAGGTTTCAGGATATTGTTGCAGAAAAGCGAAGAGCCCGCCAGAAGGCAGCTGTCAGCTGAACTCATGATGGCTGAGATCAAGGCAGAGAAAAAAAGTACCAGTACCAGAGGGTGAAGTTTCCCCAATACGATCAACGCTATTTGGGGCAAGACCTGATTGTCAAGGTTACTGCCGATGGTTTCTGAGGTGATACCATATCGGGGGAGTACGATGCGGGCAGCAAAACCGATGACAATGGGGAGCATGGCGATGAAGAAATAGAGGAATGCTGAAATGATGGAACTGCGGACAGCTGTTTTTTCATCCTTTGCAGCAAGTGAACGCTGGATCAGATCCTGCCCCACCATACAACCGAGCCCCATGACGATCCAACTGCCGATGTAATAGCTCCAGTCGCTCAGTGTGGTGATGCCGTTTGAAACAGGGGGGGCGAAACTCAAATCAGCTTTGCTCAATGAAGCCCAAAGCTTTTCAAAGCCTCCGGCTTCATTCAATGTTCCCGGCAAGAGGATCATCAATCCGGCGATGATGAGAGTGACTTGTACGATGTCGGTGAGAGTTACTGCCCACATGCCTCCTGCGTAGGTGTAGATGAGGAAGATGGCAGCACCGATAAGGGTTCCATAGAGGATGTCGGTACCGGTGAGCAAATTGAGGATCGTTCCGATCCCCAGCATCTGGGAGCCCAACCAGCCGATGTAAACCGGCATCATCCAGAGTGTGGCAAATATCCCCGCCCGGGGACCGTATTGGGAGGAAATGATGTCAGTGACTGAGAGACACTTGTTTTTGCGGAGCGCTCCCACAATGAAAAGTCCTGCCAGCAACAGGCACAGCGAGGCGCCGAAGGGATCTGCCAGAACGCCGCTGATGCCGCTGGAGTAGGTCATTGCTGTGACTCCCAGGCTGGAACCCGCACCGAACCAGGTGGCAAGGAGCGTTGCCGTTGCCATCCACAAAGGGAGTCGGCGACCTGCTACAAGGTAATCCTCAGGCGTTTTGATCCTGCCGCTTGCCAGAAAGCCGATCAGCAGCATGATAAGCACATAGCAACCGATGCCGATACAAAGAAAAAATTTGTCATTTCCCGTTATTTGAAACGCCGCAGCCATGGGGAGTACTGCCGGAAAAAGCTGATCCATAGTCAAAAGGACTTTCAGTTGCGGCACAGCTTCAATATGAGCTGTTCGATCAATATCCGGGCATCGCCGCTGCCGGAAACTGCCGCACAACTGGCGTTGCGGATCGCAGTGAGCTTTTCGGCGATCTTGTGTCCGCCCAGCTTTTGTGCCGCTTCACACATCTTGTAGGCACGGAAAGGATGACATTTGAGCAACGGATTGTCAGGGAAGCGCCCTTTTACATCTCCCGGCAAATTGTCAAAAGAACGGGGAGTCGCATGAGTCACTCCCAATTCACGCATGGCGGGGATGAGTTTGCTGTATCGCTGGTACTCATTTGAAAGAGACGCCAGCAGGGGAATGATATCGCTGTCTTTGGTAAAAAGCAGATCCAGCAGTTTCAGCGCCTTTGAAGTTTGTCCTTCGGTGACGGCAGAGGTGAATTCCCATCCTACTGCTTCCGGAGTGCGGCTGGTGATCGCCTGACAATCCGCCAGAGTGATCAAGGGGGCATCTCCTGTGTAGAGGATCAATTTTTCCACCTCATTGGCAAGGTTGGCAGAACTGCCGCCCACGGTTTCAAGAAGATATTGGACCGCCTGACTTTCAAGCTGTTTTCCTGCTGACACCACCAGACTTTCCAAAGTCTGACGGCGGCTTTCGGCATAGTTTTTGTCGCCGGATTGAGGAATCTGAAAGAGTTCGATCTGAACGCCTGCTCCTTTCAGACTTTTTGCATAACTTTTCCGCAAATCGAGTCCGGGACCGTCAATGATGATATCCACTTCATCCGGCACGGGGGAACAGATGGTGTTGAGGAGCATTTCTCCGGTACCGGATTTGGAAAGAAGTTCCATATCCGGGAAGTTTTTAAGCCAAACCAGTTTTCGCGGAGAAAGAAAAGGGGGCGTTTGAACTGACTCCACAAAGGGAACCGCCAGTTCTTCAAGTTTTACAGTATCACTGTCAGAGCTGATGATCTCCAAACCGGGATCGTCCGGATCCTCTCCGCCCAGCTGAACAGCCAGTTCCCGTGCCCTTTTTTTGCGGCAGAAATCATCGCTGCCGGAAATAATATATACGTTACCCATTGTTTTTCCCGTGAATCAAATGGTTGAGGATCTTTTCAGTCGCCGCAACAGCGGCTACCAGCTGGTCTGAATCGACACCGGTGGTGACGATATTGCGCCCGTCGGCACCTTTCCATGTGATGGAGGTCTCCACCAGAGCATCGGTCCGTCCGCCGGGGGGGATGCGGACCTGATAGTCCAGAAGTCTGGGCATGGTCAGATCAAATTTTTTCAGACATTTGCGGATCGCCTTGATCAAAGCATCGTAGCCGCCGTCGCCGCTGGAGTCCCCTTCGACTTGAACGCCGTCTATTTCCAGTACAACGTGTGCCTGGGGCAATCTGCTTCTGTGGGAAATCGTTTCAAAGTCCACGATCCGCACTCTGGCGGCTTCAGGGGTACGCATGATGTCGGAAATAATGAAGGGCAGATCTGCTGCTGTTACAGCCTTTTTTCTGTCTCCCAGCCGGATGACCTCATTGAGGACTCTTTCTTTGAGTTCCTGCGGTAAAAGCTCTTCGCCCATCAGCTCCAATGTACGGTCGATGGAGGCCTTCCCTGAAAGTTTTCCCAAAGCGTAGTCCCTCTGGCGCACAAAACGTTCGGGGAGCAGTTTGTTGCAGTAAAGATTCCCTTTTTTGTCACCATCGGCGTGGACGCCGCAAGTCTGGGTAAAAACATCGCTGCCCACCACCGGGGTGTTCCAGGCACATCTTTTGCCCGAAAGCGCCTGAAGCATATTGGAGCCGTGATGGAGTTCCTTTTCCACAATGTGCACTGAACGCGAAGTAAAATCTTTTACAGCCACAGTGAACTGGGCAAGATCCAGATTGCCTGCCCGTTCTCCGAGTCCGTTGATGGTGCAGTGGATCCCGCTTATGCCGCATTCAACGGCGGCGACAGCGTTGGCACAGGCAAGATTGTAGTCATTGTGACCATGGAAATCGCAGCGCAGTTCGGGGAAGGCGCTGCGCATGAGATTCAGCGCTGAAGTTACTCCGGAAACATTGAGTTTCCCCAAGGTGTCGCAGAGCATGAAACGCTCAACAGGGAGATGTTTCAAGGCATTGATCTGGTTCAGCACGTAGTCAAAGGAGTCATGTACACCGCTTGACCAATCTTCCAGATAGAGATTGACCTTCAAACCAACTCCGACAGCTTTTTCAACCTCTTTGCGGATGTCGGCAAAGTGCCGTTCCGGTGTTTTTTTCAGTTGTATTTCACAATGGTTCCGGGAGCCTTTGCAAAGAAGATTGATGACTTTTCCGCCGTTGTTTCTGATCCACTCTACAGAGCGTCCGCCGTCGACGAACCCCAATATCTCCAGTTTTTCAGGATTATCATGAGTTTCACACCAGTCCAGTATCTTCCTGACGCCTTCGGCCTCTCCTTCTGAGACACGGGCGGAGCCGATCTCAATACGATCCACCTTGAGGCGGCGGAGCATCTTGGCGATGGAAAGCTTCTCTTTAGGGGTGAAAGCCACACCCGGGGTCTGCTCTCCATCCCGCAACGTCGTGTCAAGGATTTCTACATAAAGATCCGGATTTTTCATGGCGGCAAAGTCAAATTTCAGTTGGCGGCAGCGGTTTTTCTCTTGGCGATCTTGCTTCGAGCCACAGCACTTGTCTCAAGATCTCCCAGCATGATGCGGATCTTGCGGATATTTTCCTGACATTCAGGAATCTTGACCTTTTCAAAGAGGTTGACCCGCTGCCCGGTGGTGCGGAGTTCTTCTGCCAGAAGTTCATACTGACGGTAGAGTATCTTGTACTCCTCTTTGAGTTCAGCGGCACGTTTCAGCGCTTCTACGGCGTCATCAAAGTACCAGTCGGTGGCAAAGCGGTCGATGGGGAGGGGGGCAAACTCCACTCCTTCAAAGACCGGAATGGGGACACCGGCAATATTCTGCTCTGAGGCTTTGATCTTCTCGATCCTGACTTTTGATTCTATTTCCCTGGCGGCGCCTGTGTCACCGAAAAAGATCAGACTCTGAGTCAGGGCACCGCGCAGCTCCTGCTGGCGGCGGAGATTGTCCTCAAGGAGATCTGAACTGCGGCGCACCTCTGCCTGGAGCTGCTGTTTTTTCAGCTGCAAAGTGGGCAGGAAGCGCTTGAACTGTTTCAGCGCATCCTGCTGTTTCTTTTGGTCCTGTTTGGTGAACTTGATCTTGTCAGCCATGGGATCAGGCCTCCTTGGGCCAGTACTCTTCGATCAGGTCGGTTTTGATACCCACTTCGGCGGGTTCAAAACAGTCGGCAAGGATCTTCCACCCCAGATTGAGAGCATCTTCCAGAGGAATGTTGACGGCAAGGTTCATCATCTCAGACTCAAAGCGCTTGCCGTATTTCAGCAATTTGTTGTCCCAGCCGGACATCTTGAATCCCATGGACTGTTTTTCAACAGTACTCTTGTAATCTGCGTAAAGACGGATCATAGCATCCATAATGGCACGGTGGTCACTGCGGGTACGTCCGTTGACCTGCTGTTTCAGACGGGAAAGTGAGCCAAAAGGTTCAATACGTCCGTTGCGCAGATAGAACTGTCCTTCTGTGATATATCCGGTGTTGTCAGGGACCGGGTGGGTCACATCGTCACCGGGCATGGTGGTAACGCCCAGAATGGTGATGGATCCGGCGCCGTCAAAGTCAACCGCCTTTTCGTAACGGGCAGCCAGCTGGCTGTAAAGGTCGCCGGGATATCCGCGGGTGGCGGGGATCTGCTCCATGGTGATGGCGATCTCTTTCAGAGCGTCAGAGAAGTTTGTCATATCGGTCAGAAGTGTCAGCACCCGTTTGCCTTTGAGGGCGTAAGCTTCAGCCACAGCCAGAGCCATGTCGGGGACCATAAGGCACTCCACAGTGGGGTCGGCAGCGGTGTGGATGAACATGACGGTACGGGAAAGAGCGCCGTGTTCATCAAGGGTGCGCTTGAAGACCAGATAGTCATCGTATTTGATACCCATACCCCCCAGAACGATCACATCCACTTCTGCCTGCAGAGCGATACGGGCGAGAAGTTCGTTGTAGGGTTCGCCTGCGATGGAGAAGATGGGGAGCTTCTGGGATTCGACCAGAGTGTTGAAAACATCGATCATGGGGATGTTGGTACGGATCATCTTTCTGGGGATGACACGCTTGGCGGGGTTCACAGAAGGAGCACCGATGGCGATCATGTCAGAAAGGACTTCGGGCTTGCCGTCACGGGGGAATCCGCATCCGTTGAAGACACGGCCCAGCAGATTTTCAGAGCTTGAGACCTCCATGGGGCGTCCGAGAAAACGCACCTGGTCATTGGTCCCGATACCCCGGGAACCTGCGAAAACCTGCAGAGAGACTTTGCCGTTGTCAAGACGGATCACCTGTGCCAGTGAAGTTCCCCGGCAACTGGTGACTTCAGCCAGTTCGTTGTATCCCACGCCGTCGGCTTCAACGGTGATGACGTTGCCGGCGATATGAATGATCTTGTGATATACCTTACGCATTTTTCTTTTCTCCGGATTCGTTGATTTTGAGCTGGATAGCGGCGTATTGTTTTTGGTATTCCGCAGAACCTTCACGCAAATAGTTCAGATCCATGCAGAGCTGGCGGAGTTCCAGGAAATAGCGCCGGGCATCATCTTTATCTGTGAAATCAAACTCTTTCTTGAGAACGCTCTGCACCAGTGCAAAAGTGTTGCGCTGACGGTCGGCACCGTTGGCGGCATCCACTTCGTCAAAGGTGTTCTGCTGCAGGTAGACGTAGTCAAGGAATTCGCTTTTCAAATAGACAACAAAGTCATCAATGGCAGTACCTTCTTCACCGATCACCTTCATCATGGAGTTGACCTCGGCGCCTTTGCGCAGGATATTGCGGGCAAAGGCAAGTTCTTCCGAATCCACGACGCTCTGGTATTTGCTCCAGCTTTCCAGAGGGTGGATAGCAGGATAACGGCGGGCATCAGAACGCTCACGGGAAAGCCCCAGGAAGGCTCCAACCACTTTCAGTGTCGCCTGAGTCACAGGTTCCTCAAAGTTACCGCCGGCAGGGGAAACGGCACCGCCGATGGTGACGGAGCCCATATCTCCGGTGCGGAGTTTGACCAGACCGGCACGTTCATAGAAACTTGCGATAAGAGATTCAAGGTAGGCTGGGAAGGCTTCTTCGCCGGGGATCTCCTCCAGACGGCCTGACATTTCACGAAGCGCCTGAGCCCAGCGTGAAGTTGAGTCTGCCAGCAGCAGTGTGTTGAGTCCCATCTGACGGTAGTATTCTGCCAGAGTCACAGCAGTGTACACAGAAGCTTCACGGGCGGCAACAGGCATGGAGCTTGTGTTGCAGATGATGATGGAACGGTCCATGAGGGAGCGTCCGGTACGGGGGTCCTCCAGTTCCGGGTATTCGCGGAGGATCTCCACCACCTCTCCGGCACGTTCACCGCAGGCGGCGACGATCACCACGTCTGCTTCAGCGTAACGGCTCAAAGCGTGCTGGAGCACGGTTTTGCCTGCACCGAAGGGACCGGGGGTACAGAATGTTCCGCCCACAGCCACAGGGAAGAAGGTGTCGATGGTGCGCTGCTGGGTGATCAGAGTCTTTTCGGGCAGAAGCTTTTCGGCGTAGTCCGAAATGGGGATCTTTACCGGCTGGTACTGAGTCATGGTGATGTTGCGTCTTTCGCCCCGGTCATTGACTGCCACAGCCATGGTGTCATCAATGGTGTAGGAGCCTGCGGGGGTGACGCTTTCAAGTTTCCATTCGCCCTGATAGCTGAAGGGAACCATGATGTAGTGGGTGATGATCCCTTCGGGGACGGAGCCCAGACGGTCGCCTGCGACAACTGAATCACCTGCTTTGGCGCTGGGAGTCCACTCCCACTTCTCCTCCTTGTCAAGGGCGCGCAGATAAACACCGCGCTGCAGGAAGAATCCGGAGTGTTCAGCCAGCAGATTCAAGGGGTTCTGCAGACCGTCGTAAACTCTTTTCAGCAGACCGGGACCCAATTCAACACTGAGAAGTTCGCCGGTGAATTCCACACCGTCACCCACTTTGAGACCAGCGGTACTTTCAAAAACCTGCAGGTCTGCCCGGTTCCCCCGGACACGGATGACTTCACTTTTCAGACGGCTGCCGCCCACATGGACGTATGCCACTTCGTTCTGCATGACTTCGGCGGTAAATTCAACGGTGATCATATTGCCGTTGACGCCGATCACTTTTTCCAAATGAAGATTTTCAGACATAAATCATTGCTCCTGTCGGAAGTTGTTCTGGGAAAGCCGCTCCAATGCGGCATCGAAGTTTTTCCGTCCGGGTTCCAGTTTCCGGTGACGGTACTTATTCACGATGGCAAGTTTCAGACGGTAGGCGCAGATGGCATCAAAGCTGAATTCCTTGCACAAAAGCTGTTCTTCAATGAAGTTCCAGCGCAGTTTGTCAACGATCATCTCTCTTTCAGCGGGATCAGTCGTATTGGCAAGAGCGGAGGCTGCGAAATCGTATTCACCGAAATACTCCGGCGGATCCGGCAGTTCCAGCTGTTCTCCGGCTTTGTCCGCCCGTCTTTTTGCAATGCGGTTCCGCAGATAGAGTTCAAACTTGCCGTATGCGTTGTAAAGTTCAGACAATGTATCTGAGCCCCTGAAGTCAGGGGATACGGTGCCGTCAAAAGCTGTCAGGGCAGCAAACTTTTCACTGCTCAGTTCCTCTTTGCAGATCAAGTCAAACTCCTCAACAGTCATGGGAGCGGCTGCATCCGGCTGCAGATCAGGGAGTGAGGCTATGAGAAAGCAGTGCATAAAATTATTTTTCTCCGGCAAAGACGGCTGCGATCTTGGGGGCGGTATATTCAGCCAGCAAAGCTGTCAGCGCTTCGGTTGAAAAGTCGAAGAAAAGTTCGCTGCCGGTGAAATTGACCTCCATGCCGCCGCGGATGGTGGATTCTGCCAGGACACGGGGCTGTTTTTTCAAACTGGAAACAAGAGCGCCTTTAAGAGCCGCATCCAATGCGGCAGCATCTTTGACAGAGGCGATGACTGTCAATTCGCTGTTGGGGTCGGCAAGGAAGGCGGCGCCCAGAGATTTGACCAGTTCTGCCATGAAAGAAGGAGTCATCGTCTCTTCGGCGGCTCCGGCAACGGCGGCGGAAATACGGCTTTCAAGTTCAGCTTTGAGCTTGAGTACGACATCCCGTGCTGCCTGTTCAATGGCACTTTCGGCACGTTTCTGAAGCGTCTCGGCATCGGCGGCAGCCTGTTTGCGTGTTTCTTCCGCTTTGGCTTCAGCGGCAGAAATAATGGCGGCGGCCTCAGCTTGAGCTTTGGCGATGATGGTATCACGTTCAGCATTGGCTTTCATGATGCCGTCGGAGTTGATTTTTTCCAGAAGGCTCTGCAGTTCCTCAGACATTGCGATATCCTTTCCTCTGTTTTTTATGATTTGATGAAACAATGCGTAATTTTTAGTACCATGCCTTTGGATGAGTATAAAAATTACATCAATGTAAAATACTACAACTTGACACAAATTTCAAGTTTTTTCCCGAAAAATCTCTGTATCTTGCAAAGCTGTCTTGCAAAGTGCGTTCTGAAACTGTATATTATATATTATGAAACGTTACGAATTTACAGAAAAACAGGTGCCCTGCGCCGTATTTATGAGCGGTTCCGGCAGCAATGCAGAGGCTCTTATCGAATTTGAGCGCCGGGCAGAAGAACCTGCGTACCATGTGAAGGTGCTGGTGACCGATGCCCCTGAGAGTTCCCGGGCAAGGGAGATCGCCGGGAAGTACGGACTGCCCATCGTAGAACATGATATAAAGGAATTTTATCGTAAACACGGTGAAGAGACAACGAAACTGGACTCTCCCCACCGCTGTGAACTCCGGGAGTTGTGGAGCGATGAGCTTTACAGGAAGGTGGCGGCATTTTCTCCGGCATTCGGCTGTTTTGCAGGTTTTGTTCCCCTTTCAAACATCGCTTTGCGTATGCCATGCCTCAATGTTCATCCGGGGGATTTGACCCGGGAGGATGCAGAAAGGCGGCGTCTTTATGCCGGACTCCATGTGCTCCCCGTGGAAAAGGCGATCCTCAACGGTGATGGAGCTCTGCGGAGCAGTGTCATACTTGTTCAGCCCTACACCGGCAGCGGCGCCAAAGAGATGGATGGCGGTCCCGTACTTGGGGTGTCAAAAGCTCTGGAAATCGATATGGGAAATTATTCCCTCGATGACCTTTCCTCATTCAAGAGGGCGCGTACTCCCGGTCAGAAGTGCTGTGATCCTTTGCGTAAAATGGCACTTGAACATATTGAAAAACTTAAAACAGCGGGGGACCATGTGGTATTGCCCCGTGCGGCAGCCGATTTTGCGTCAGGACTTTTCTCTGTGGAAGACGATCGGCTCTTTTATCGTGGAGAAAGGGTTTTGAGTGTGGAGTACTCCGTGGATTCACCGCCCCGCTCTCTGGGGATCGGTTGAAGTTTTCTCTTACGGATCTTAATATAATTTACTTTTTGAGGAAAGAATCATGCGTATCGATTTGTGGCCCGGCAAAGATACCGGGGAATTTATGCCCTATCTGGAAACATTTCTTCTTGACACTTCAGCGCCCCGCGGTGCGGTGATCGTCTGTCCCGGCGGCGGTTACAGCAGTCGGGCACGGCACGAGGCAAATCCTGTGGCAGAGCGCTTCAATGCTCTGGGGTTTCACGCTTTTGTTCTGGAGTACCGGGTCAAAACCATCAAGTTTCCCGAACCACAGCAGGATGCGTTCCGTGCCATCAGGATCATCCGTCAGCACGCAGCTGAGTGGAATATCATCCCCGATCAAATCGCCATCGGCGGATTTTCCGCCGGAGGACATCTTGCCGCTTCGACCGGAGTCTTTTTTGACGAAGTGGATGCTTCTTTCGGTGACGGTGCCGATGCTTTTCCTCAGCGTCCTGATGCGCTCTTTCCCTGCTATCCTGTCATTGACGTTGACCCTCAGCGTTTCGGACATGCCGGGAGCGGCAAATATCTTGCGGGTACTGAGACTCCCTCTCAGGAGCAGATCGACAAACTTTCTCTGCAGTTTCACGTGAAAGAGAATACTCCCCCTGCCGTTATGTGGCACACCGCCGATGACGGAGTCAAGGTTCAGAATTCCCTTGCTTTTGCCGATGCCATCTGGCGCAAAGGGGGACCGGCAGAACTCCATATTTTTGCCCACGGTCCTCACGGATTGGGACTTGCCGAGGCACACGAGAACATCAAAGTCTGGCCCGAACTGGTGGCGCAGTTCCTTAAAACGGTTTGCAAATTTACTGCGGGATGATCCGCAAAACTGTTGCGACGGGAGTTATACTATGATTTCTGATACATTGTTTTCTTCAGCGGATAAAACATATATCCGGCAGCGAATGACTGAAATCGATGAAGCTGTCAGAGGGAATCTGCAGAACTTTACCGGTTGTCCTGTGCCGCTCCCCATTGCCGGAGCCTGCTACAAAGGTATCTGGATGGAGCATAATCAGGATTGGCTTTTTCTTGCGGACATCGCTCCCGAAAGCGCCTGGGCGGCAGTTGAGATCTTTATAGAGCGCCAGAAAGAGAACGGTCTCTTCCCCGCGGGGGTGAGAGTCACCGGCGAAGCCTTTTACCGGCAGATCCAGAATATCTGGCCCTTTGCCCGTTGTGCCTTTGAAATCGCCAAAAAACTTGAAAAAGGCGAAGAAGAGCTCCGGCGGATCTTCCGTGCCGCCGCCGCATACGACAGGTGGCTGGGAGAGTTCCGGGATCACAAAAAACTGGGGCTGGTGGAAATGTTCTGTGAATATGATACCGGGCATGACAATTCCCCCAGAGTAAGGGATGGGGGACTCCCCCGCAACGTAAACCCCGATGCAGGCACCATGCCTGATCTTGCCATATTGCCCATATTGGCTCCCGATCTTTCAGCCATGCGCTATCAGGGCAGAGTTGCCTTGAGGGAGATCGCTGCAACTTTGGGGGATGATAAAGAGGCGGCTTTCTGGCACGAACAAAGTGAAGTGACCCGCAGTGCCATCCGGAAATATCTGTACGATCCGGAGGATGATTACTACTACGACGTGGACTCAACAGGGCGTTTCCGCAAGTACCGCACCGAGCACATCACCCGGCTCTATCTCAATGAAGTGGTGGAGCAGGAGGAGTTCGACCGCCAGTACAAGCGTTATTTTGAAAACCCTTCTGAATTTTGCACGCCCTTCCCGTTTCCTTCTGTTTCCATCAGCGATCCCGCTTTTGTGAAGGAGCTTCCCGACAACTGCTGGGGCGGCAACACGCAAGCATTGACCGCTTTGCGTGCTTCCATCTGGCTGCCCCGTTACGGCAGAGCCGATGAAAGAGAAAGACTTCTTAAAAAGTGGATGCGTGCCTTTATCGACTTCAACAGCCCGCTCCCTCAGGAGTTGAACCCCTTTACGGGCGCTCCAATCGGAACGGGGGTCTGCTATATGCCAAGTCTTTTCATATTCAAGCAAGCAGCTGAATTGATATTGAAATAAGGAGTTTATGCTGTGAAAAGAAAATTTACATTGATCGAGTTGTTGGTGAGTGTTACTTGTCACATAGGTGTTTTACCGTTGTATTGCCACAAAAAAATTCATAAAAACTGCACATCCTTACGCCCGTCAGGGCGCACTTCACGTTTGCCGCAGGCAAACTCTTCACCCCTTCACAACTTCACTCAATCAGCGTTCACGCTGATTGAACTTTTGGTTGTCATTGCTATCATTGCCATATTGGCTGCCATGCTGCTGCCGGCTTTGCAGCAGGCGCGGGATCGAGCCCATTCCATCGCCTGTACCAACAACGCCAATACTCTGGGGAAATATTCAGCCTTTTATGCTGACGATTATCAGGATTGGGTGAACTTTGCCTATCTTGAAGGAGGCGGGATCGATGGCTATGGTCCCCCGATCCATGGCGGTGTCTGGTACAGAATGCTTGCGCCCTATGCCAACTGGAAATTCAAGACCAGTCCGACTTTCAGTCATTATCAATTTTCAAAGTTCCTGGGCAACTCTCCCTTGAGCTGTCCCGGTCGTCCCTTGATCAATCCGATAGCTGATCTGACGGGAAATGCAAAAATCGACTTTGCCCCCCATCTGGGAGCCATCGGCAGAAGAGAGAGAATGAGGAACGGCAAAAAAGAAAAGAGATTGAAATACGCTTTTCTGCCTTACCCCGGAAAAAGCATTTTTCTGCTGGATGCAGCAAAAACAAGTTACCCGCATTATCTTAATCATGTAAAGAACACTATGATGAGCAAATCTGCCTGGCCGGTGGTACATCAGGCCGGCAACAGCTGGAACGCTCTCTACTTTGACGGACATGTGGCAAGTGTCAAGAGGAATTTCCTTATTGCCACCACTTATCCCACAAGCTACATCCTTCCTCTCTGGATCGTTGAAAAATAATTGCTTTAAAATATAGGAGTTAAATTGGTATGAAGTATAAGATCCTCTTAACTTGCGCTGCATTGGCTGCAGCACTCCCGGGAGCCGGTGCCCGGGAGATCTATCCTGCCGGAAACTTTGAAGGCAGCTCCATCAAGCCCCTTCATTGCCGCCGTTACACAAGCATCGATGGCAAACGCAACTTCAAGATCTCCAAAGATCTGGTCCGTGAGAGACTCCAGAATGAAAAGGCGTTTTCCGGGAAATATTCTTTGCTGACGGAAGCCGGGAAGAATGGATGCCATGAGATCAACCTTTACAGCATTCCCGTTGTCAAAGGCAAAAAGTATGAGTTCAGTTTCCGCTACTTTATCGCTCAGGGCGGTCCTGAACTGAAGATTGCCGGAAGAGTCAGTTTTTTCCTTACCGGTAAAAAGTACAGCCATCTCTTCCCCCAGGGCAGTGCGGAACAGGGCAAGTGGCAGCAGGTGAAGGTCTCCTTCTTCCCCCCTGCCACTGCGGAAAAGTTCAGCACCACCATCTGGCTGGGAAGGGGACCCTACAAGATCTATCTTGATGATGTGAAGGTCACTGAAAGCGATGTGAAAAAAGCAGTCACAGCAGATTCCAATGCCAGACTTATTTCCACCGCCAACGGCGTGACTGTCTGGCAGCAGAGCAACTACCGGCGTATTGATGCTGCCGCCGTCCCGGAGGGGCTCCGGAGCGGCAAGGCGGTTGAACTGATTGCCGCTGCCAATGAAGGAGAACCTTTCCAGCTGGCGGTTTTTCCTCAGAAACCTCTCAAACAGCTTTCTCTTGATATTTCTGACTTCAAGGGCAAAGCCGGAGTTATCCCGGGAAAGATCCAGAGCTACGGCATCCTGCGTTATGTCCCCATGCGCAACCCCAACAATCCCACTTTGAAAGGCGAGATCGCGGACCCCATCGGTCCTGACAAGTTCACCGATGCCCCCGCCGGGAAGAATACCGTCTTTTTCGTGCGCTTTTTCGTTCCCAAAGGGACAAAACCCGGTGTCTACTCCGGTAACGTCAGGATCAACGCTGCAGGAAAAACTCTTTGCAATGTGCCTGTGCAGGTGACGGTCAGAAGCTTTGAACTGCCTGACAC
>JAFTIE010000253.1 GCA_017457065.1 Lentisphaeria bacterium | reverse complement strand
GAGAAGAGTCCCATCGAGGATATGATAAAACGCTACAACGATGCCATCAAGGCTCTCAATAAATATGACAGCCAGCTGGGGGATCGTCCTGATGCTGATTCCAGCAAGCCCGGCATCTTCACTAAATCGGAGTTCTGGCTGGAATGAGCTGCAAAGCAATAGATTATGCCGGAGCACTGGCAAGTTTGGATGAGCTGCTGCTGAGCCGTTTCCCCGGGATCGACAGAAGCGCTCCTGCAGAGTGTGACCGTAAACTCGTTGAAGAGGGTAAACTGACCGAAAGCGAGCTGTTGCAGATCTATGCGCAGGTCTGCGCAGTGGAACTGGTCGATGAAGAGGATATCGGAACACCTGAGCTTTTCTCAGAAGCTTCCATGGCGTACCTCAATGCCAAGTGCTGTCTGCCAATGGAGTGGGATGAAAATTCTCTGAAACTTCTGGTCACAGATCCTTACTGTGCCGAAGAACTGGACTACAACCTTTCGAGAACGTGGAAAAGAACCATTGTCCCTGTCTTTTGCCGCCGTCCTTTCCTTGAGCGTCTTTTGAGCAAAGTCCAGTCCAGCGGCGAAGAGGAGGGACCTGTTGAAACTGAAGACGAAAATACTTTGCGTTCCATGGCTGGTGAAGCGCGGATCGTCCGGCTGGTCAATGATATTTTTACCCAGGCCATCGAATTGGGCGCCAGTGACATCCATGTGGAACCCGGCGAGGAAAATGTGGCGGTCAGATGCCGTGTTGACGGCGTGCTGACTGAGATCCTGACCGCTCCTTTAAAGGAGTTTCCCGCCATTGCCTCCCGTATCAAGCTGCTGGGAGGATTGAATATCGCTGAAAGCCGTCTCCCTCAGGATGGACGTACCAATGTGAAACTGGGGCGGACTGAACTGGATATGCGTATCAGTACCATTCCCATCCTGACCGGCGAAAGTATCGTGCTGCGTCTGCTGGATCAGGGGGCACTGAGCTTTGACCTCAAGACTTTGGGGATGTCCGCTGAGCATCTGGCGCAGTTTGAAAAACTTATCCAGATCCCCCATGGTATCATTCTTGTGGTGGGACCCACCGGAAGCGGTAAGACCACCACATTGTACAGTGTGATCAATCAGCTGAACGACAGCAAAAAGAAGATCATCACCATTGAAGACCCTGTGGAATACAAGACTCCGGGATTGTGTCAGGTGCAAGTCAATCATAAGATCGGTGTCACCTTTGCCGCCGGATTGCGCAGTATCGTCCGACAGGACCCTGATGTGATCCTTGTGGGCGAGATCCGTGACCGTGAAACAGCCGATATCGCCATCAATGCCGCTTTGACAGGACACCTTGTGTTGAGCACACTCCACACCAATGATGCTGTAGGTGCGGTGACACGCCTTCTGGATATGGGAGTGGAAAACTTTCTGGTTTCTTCCGCCCTTTTCGGCGTGCTTTCCCAGCGCCTTGTTCGTAAAATCTGCCCCGAATGTGACGGCAAAGGCACCGTTAACGGCGTTAAATGCCGCCGGTGCAACGGCAGCGGATTCAAGGGACGCTGCGGTATCTTTGAACTGCTCATCCTCAATGATGAGATCCGTACCGCTGTGACCAGAGATGCCTCAAGCGCAGAGTTGGAACAGATCGCTGTCAAACATGGCATGATCACTTTGAAACAGGATGGTGAAGCCAAGGTCAAAGCCGGGATCACCACCGCTGAAGAACTGGGCAGATCAACAGCTGAGGTTTGAGATCCATGGGACTTTACAAGTACATAGGCGCTGCGCGCAACGAAAAGCCCCGGGAGCTGCTTATTGAGGCTGACAGCGAAAAAGAAGCAAGAGAGAAACTGCGTGTCCGGGGGATCGTGCCTATCAAACTGCTGGGTGAAGGATCAGCGGAAAAGTCCTCTTTTTCCCTGAAACGCAGCAAGGTCAATACCTTTGAATTTACACGGGAACTTGCCCCTTTGCTTGACTCTTACATCCCTCTGGAGCGTGCTTTGAGCATTATTGCTGAGAGTGCTCATGAAAAGGAACAGCGGGACTTTGTCAGTTCCATGCGGCAGGCGCTCCATGAGGGTAAGAAGTTCTCAGAGATCGTCCGCTCTCACGGCACTTTGTTTCCCCCTTATTATGCCAACCTCATCGAAAGCGGTGAGGAAACAGGGTGTCTGCCCGAGGTGGTCAGAGAACTGCACAAGTTTATGGGGGAAAGCAAGGAGCTGAAGGACTTTATCATTTCAAGCTCCGTCTATCCTTCTGCTATCATGGCGATCACCCTTTTGGTCACAGTGCTGCTTTTTACAGTGTTCGTTCCCCGTTTTGCCAATATTTTTACCGATATGGGCCGTGAACAGCCCCCCTCAATGGAGTTCCTGCTGGGAGTCAGTGAATTTGCCAAATACGCCTGGGGGATGATCCCCCTTGCGTGCATCGGTTTCGGGTCCGCCCTGAAAAAGATCATCGGCGAAGAGGAACTCAAGTTCAAAATCGCAGGACAAGTGATAAAATTGCCCCTTTTCGGGCGCATCGTCATTGATTTGGAAATGTGCAAATATGTCCGGACCCTTTCCATTCTTATCGGCAATCATGTGGAAATAATCCGCACTGTGCGTATTTCCGGGAAGATCATTTCCAATCCTGTTATTGCCAAGGCGTTTGCCACTATTGACCGCAAGCTCAAGGGGGGGGATAAACTCTCTGCAGCTCTGGCGGGGAATCCCTATGTTCCCCCCGGCATGACTCCCATGCTCCGTGTGGGGGAGGAGTCCGGGAATGTGGGCCCCATGCTGGAAAAAATCGCCGGCAACCTTGAAAGCGATACAAAGCTGAAGATCAAACGGCTCCTGAGTCTGTTTGAACCGGCGGTGATCGTCTTTCTGGCAGTGGTCGTGCTGATCGTGGTCGTTTCAATTTTTGTTGCTATGATGGAAATCAACTCTATAAGCCAAGGAGGGCCTTCATTATGAAAAAGAGTCAAAAATTCCGCAAAAAACACTTCACCCTTATTGAGGTCGTGGTCGTGATCATCATTCTGGTCACTCTGGCATCTATTGCCACACCCCTCTACATGAATTATGTCAAGCGTGCCAATATCGGCGCTGCCAAGACCCAGATCAAGCTTCTGGAAGATGCCTTGACCGGTTACCGGCTTGATATGGGGGGCTACCCTGATTCCAACGCCGGACTCAACGCCCTTGTTGAGAATCCTGACGGTGATGAAAAGTGGAACGGTCCCTACCTCAAGCCTGCGAAGATCCCGAAGGATCCCTGGGGACGTGACTATGTCTACGCTTCTCCCGGTGAAGAAAACCGTGAGTACGAGATCACCAGCTATGGCGCCGACGGACAGCCCGGCGGTACCGGCGACAATGCTGACGTGACCAGCTATGATTGATACTGCCTTCTTCTGCAGAACAGCACGGAAAAGAGTTTTTACTCTTGTTGAACTGGTTGTCGCCATTGCCATTGTTACCTTGACTCTGGCCATTGCAGTGACCGCATTGCGCGGCGAATCCCCGGCACAGAAAATGGAGAGGAGCGTTCATGAGATCTCCGCTTTTTGTGCCCGGATCCGGTTCCGTTCCGCAGAAGAGGGGAGGGATTGGGTACTGAAATTCAATCCCGAAGAGCGAAGATTTTATGCCACTGCTGTTGCCGACGATCAGGAACAGGAGGGATTTGTTCCCGGAGACAACTCCGGGAAATTTCTCAATGAAAAAAAAGCTTCCGGCGATGAGGTTCCAACCCTGCCCCGCCTGGATCTCAAGCTGGATAAAAGTTTTACCTTTGAGACTGCTGAAGGCGTAGAAGGAGAGCTGGGCAACGGTGAAGAACTGGAAGTATTCAGATTTTTTCCGGATGGCGGAGCCTCCGGATCACATAAGCTGCTTCTGAAGCTGAAAGGAATGCAGAAGGTGTTCCATATTTCAAAGTTGACCGGACGGGTGCTGATAGACGAGGATTTGCCCAATTGAAAAGATTTTTTACATTGGTTGAAGTTGTTGTGGCGCTTGCTATTCTGGGACTCAGCCTTTCCGGACTTCTCAGTTTGGCGATGAATGCTCAGATCAAAGTTGCCCGGGCTGTTGAAAAGTGGGAAAATACCCATAAAATGATTCAGGCAGTGGAATATGTCATGCTTTTTGACGATGAGAATTTGAGTGTTCCCAATGATTTTTTCCCTTACGACGGCTATATGGTACAGTGTTCGGTGGATGATGCCGAAGGACTGCCGGAGGATTTTACGGAAATAGATGATGCCGCACCTTTGAAGTGCATTACAGTGGAACTGGTCCGGACCCGAGACAATAAGGTCGTAGACCGGGTGAAGATCGACCGTATCAACTTTGAGTCTGAGGAGTAAAAGCAATATGATTCTGAAAAAGCATTTTACTCTTGTTGAACTGGTCTGCGCCATGCTTGTAATGATGGTGGTGGCTTTGGTCATCGGTACGGCAGGCTCCTCTTTTTATAACGGGTACCGGCGTTCCAATGAGGCTGTGGCTAAGCTGAAGGAACGTATGGCCATCGACCGTGTCTGGGACGCCGCACTGGTGAATATGGTCCCTTTTAAATGGAAAGACGATAATAATGAGACCCGCTATGTGTTTGAAGGTAAAAACGATGAACTCCTTCTGACCACCTTGCGGCGGGTCTACGGCAACGACCCCAGCGCTCTGACCTTTATCCGCTTCAAGGTCGAAGATGAAAAACTTATTGCCATTTACTCCAACTACCCCATTCTTCCCTGGGAAGAAGATGAACCCGGCGCCGTGACTCAGACCGAAGTCATCGCAGAGAATGTTTCACACATCTCTTTTCAATACGCAGAACAGGCTGAAGCCAATGAAATCGAGTGGTTTGAAGAGTGGGAGGAAGAAGAACATACCAATCTCCCCCTTGCCATACGCATGACCGTTGAATGGAAAAACGGCACTAAAGAGTATTGGCTCAGACGTACTTGCGGAGTCAATTACAACAGCAATTTCGGCAACCGTGCTGCGGCGACATCGACCCGTGCCACCAGAACTTCCAACAGCCGTGCCGGAAACAATCGCGGAGGACGCAGTTCAAGATGACAAATCCTTCCCGTTCAAAAGAACAGGGCTCTGCCCTTCTGGCTGTGCTGGTGCTGGTCTTTACCGGCGGACTTATTACCGCTTTGATGATGGCGATCGGCAGCTCCGGTTCATTTGAGGTGGCTTCTCATGTGGAACAGCAGCGTTCCATGTTCGTTGCCGAGGGCGTTGCCCAGCGTGTTCAGTGGCTCATTGCGGCGGACCGCTATCTCCACGGCAGCGAAACCCTGGGGGAAACCGATTACGAGGAGTATGATTATGAACGCTTTATTGCCGACAGCACCCCTCATACCATCGACTACTACGGCAGACAGGTCAAAGTGGTCATAGAAGATGCCCGGCAGGGAAGACGTATGGATGGAACCCAGTACCGCAGATCTCTTGATTCTCTCAAAGTCGGTATGGGGGATGATGAGGATTTTACAGAGATGGTGGATATACTCAAGGATAAGATCACAGACTATGTCGATACTAATGACGATGTTTCAAATGAGGGTATGGAAGAAAGTGACTACGAAGCTGAAGAGATGAAGCCGCTGCCCCGCAACGGTGCGATCCAGTTCCGGGAGGAGCTGCTTTATATTCCCGGATTCAGAGATCTTTTTCCCGTGGATAAGGACGGTATGCTTTCGTCAGTCAGATTGATCCCCCCGGAAAATACTGTGACTATTTCCGGAAATCCCAACTTGCTTACTGCTTCCAAACAGGAGATCATGAACTACTGCAACATCGACGATGAAGATGAATTGGAGTCCATCATGGAGGCGATCAGAGAGTGGAAAACAGAAAAAGTCCCCTTGAGCGACGGCAATCTGGATCCTCTGCTGCTGGGAAGATTGAATAACCTCCCCCGGCGTGAAAGCGGTATCTACACTGTGCGGATCTCTGCTGACGAAAATGATCGTCGTCCTTTCAAACGGCTGATTTTCTCTTTTCAGGCTTCTCCTGTGGCAGGTCCCTCTGACAAAATCATCCAGTATCTGCAATGGATGTTTTACTGAAGGATAAAAATACGATGATGTTCCGCCGCAATTTATTTATTCTTCTGCTGGCTGTCAGTGTGCTTTTTCCCATGACGAAAGGCGAGGTCTGTGCCATGGACCCTGTGACCATTGCTATCCTTGCTCCGGTAGCGATCAAAGCTGCTGAGGTAATGATGCCCTATGTGATCCAGGGATTGAAGAATGCCGGTGTCCATCTGATGAAGATGGGACTCGATCTGGCAGGGATCCTGAAACTGCCCATGGGGCTGCTGCAGGCAACACTGGGGGCTCCCATCGGAATGTTTGACAGCGGACTTCAAAATATGCTGACAGGACTCACTGCGCCATTGCAGCTGGTGTGGCACACACTGGTATTTCCCCTTGCGATCTTCGGATTTGCCGTTTAGAAAAAATACTGAACAGGATTTTTGGCGATCATTTCGCTCATATATTGTTCAAGGGAGTTTTTCAGACGTGCGCTTGAAAGCATTTCTGTTATGTAGAGACGTGTTTCTTCAAAAGAACGGTATGCCGCGGGGGAGCGTGAAATAACTTTGACGATGAATATTGCTTCGGGCGTTTCTACTGAAGTGCTTTCTCCCGGAGCAATTTTTTCAACTTTTTTGAAGTAGGTCCCGAGGGCAGCTGCAGAGGAGTTCCCCTTTTTTCTTCCTTCCGGATCAAATTTTTTGGCAAGAAGGTAAAAATCTTCTCCCTGACGCAGACGGGAAAGGATCAAACGGGCTTGTTCTTTGCCCTGTTCATCATTTTTTCCGGCACGGAAAAGTGCCCAGTTGGTTTGGACAGGAAGTTGAAACTGTTTCCGGTTCAGTTCATAATGCTGGCGTACTTCAATATCCTTCGGCTCTACTGTCGCCGGATCTGCCGCATAAAAGGTAAAGTAGAGGGCACACTTCAACTGGAATTCCGGTTTGCTGATATTTTGCTCCAATTGTTTGAGCAGAGAAGGAGATGTTTTGGTGGGAAATTGTTTTTTGCGCATTTCCACATAACGCCGGGCGGTCAGAGCGTCAGGAGCGATCCGGCTGCGCTGAAGAAGTTGACGGACGATGATCAAATAGATCTCAGTATCGACCAGATTTTTCAGAACGGCACGGCGCTGCCCGGGAGAAGAGGGGAGTGTATAACGTTGAAAACGATCTTTTTTAAGTTCAATATTTCCAAAACGTGCCAGAGTTTCCGGTAATTCGGCTGCAGGGAAGTTGAGCAGCAGAAAAAGTACCCCTGTGATGAGAAGAATTTTCACTTGTCGTCAAAACTCCTGATGGGCACTGACTCTGAAGATGCCCCGGCCTTCGGCGTATGATTGTTCCAGCGTTCAATATTTTTTCTGTAATCAGTAAAAAATTTGTTGAGTTTTGCCGATTCTATTCCCTGAAATCCCGCCTGTGCTGCCGCCAATGCCGAATTCATGGCAGCGGGGTTGGGCGCACTCCTCATGGCGATAAAAAGCCGCTCTGCATGACGGAGTTTCCGAAGCTTATCCAGCTGATTGTGCAATTCAGCGTTAGCAGGGAAACGGCGTATACCATTTTGCAGTTCTTTGATGGCATCTTCCAGTTTCCCGGCGTTGATGGCACGCTGTGCGTTGCTGATGTAGCTGTTGGCTTGCTGCACTGAGATCAGCTTCAAAAGGAAATAGTTGCGTTTATCCATGGTGTAGAGTTTCTGCCCCTGAAGTGCCGCCTCTGCACCGGCGTTATTTCTGAGACTGCGGAAAAAACGCACAACCAGGTCATTTTGCTCCGTCGGGGGCGAAGGCACGTTCGGAGTGCAGCCGCTGAAAAAAAGAGCGGCAGGGAAAAAAAGACTCAACAGATATTTCATTTTCTCAGGTTTCCGGATGTTGCATAGTGTGTCATTGATATAAGATATACCATTGTTTTCTTTTTTTCAAATAAAGATCAGGGAAAAATCAAATTTCCTCTTCTTTGGTCAAATGAACTTGACAATAATTGAAAAGTGTGCTATCTTCTGAAAAGTGTTTTTGACTTATTGAGGCAATTTCAAAACTCCTCAAAATTGTCAAAGCGCCCTCGCTTCGATCTGATAAAGGGAGCATTTTCGGCTGTTACCTTACAGGTAGCAACCTCAAACTACCCTTTACAGCTCTTTGCGAATGGCATCTTTGTCATTTTTTGAATGACTTTTGAAATTACCTCTTATTACAGAGCGTTTGATATTATATGAAATGGGAAGATATTGCCGGACACGATAAATTGTCGTCCATGAGTGCCGGAGAGCTGGAAGAGATCGCTGCTTTCTGCCGGCAGGAGATTATTCAGCAGGTCAGCTGCAATGGGGGGCATCTGGCTTCAAATCTGGGCTGTGTTGAGCTTACCCTGGCACTTCACAAGGTCTTTGATCCTGCTGAGAATCCAATCGTTTTTGATGTAGGACATCAGTGTTATACCCATAAGCTTCTGACGGGAAGGCGGGAGGCATTTTTGAAATTGCGCCGGAAAGAAGGTTGTTCCGGTTTTCCGAATCCCTTCGAGTCCTCTTTGGATCCTGCCATAGGCGGACATGCCGGAAACGCTGTTTCCATCGCTTTGGGGATCGGCGCCGCCCGGGAAATGGAAAACACACGCAGCAAGGTCATTGCTGTGGTCGGTGACGGAGCTTTGGGAAACGGCATCGCTTTTGAAGCTCTCAATACAGCCGTTTACGGCGGGAAGAATCTCATCCTTGTGCTCAATGACAACAGAATGTCCATTTCTCCTGCTGTGGGAGCGGTCAGCCGTCAGCTGAGCAAGATCATTTCCGGCAGGTTTTACAACCGGACCCGTGATATCTTGCGGCGGGGAGTCCGTAAAACGCCACGGCTCCACCGTCTGATCCGCCGTCTGGATGACTGGCTCAAATCGGCTCTGCTTCCCCCCAGTGTTATTTTTCAATCGTTGGGATTCCGCTTTTTCGGACCTGTTGACGGGCACTCCATTCCGGAATTGATCGCCATCCTTGAACGGATCAGGGAGCTTGACGGACCTCTGATGCTTCATGTCGTGACCAAAAAAGGCAAGGGCGTGCCTTATGCCGAAAATTCTCCTGTTGCCTATCACGGCGTGGGAAAATTTGAACCGGGAAGCGGTAAATTGTCAGATCACTCCGGCGGATTTTCTGAAACTTTGGGCGGGTGGATGTGCCGCAAAGCACTTGAAGATGAACGGATCGTCGGCGTCTCTGCCGCCATGATCCCCGGAGTCGGCATGGCTCCCTTTGCCGAAAAATTCCCCAAGCGGTGCTTTGATGTGGGGATCGCTGAAGAACATGCCGCCATATTTTCCGCAGGATTGGCACTGGGGGGAAAAAGACCTGTCTGTGCTCTTTATGCCACTTTCGCCCAGAGAGCTCTGGATTGTATCTATCACGATGCTGTTCTGGGGAAAGTTCCCGTGATTTTTGCTCTCGACCGTGCGGGAGCAGTTCCGGACGGTCCCACCCATCACGGCATTTTCGATTTGGGGTTCCTGCGTTCACTCCCCGGACTTACCGTTATGATGCCGCGGAACAGCTGTGAACTGGAACTGATGCTGGACTTTGCTCTGTCACTTGATGTGCCTTCAGTGATACGTTATCCCAGAGGGGGCGCTTCGGAAAAAAATCTGCCGGTTCCTGATGAGATCCGGATCGGCAAAGCGCAAGTTCTGCGGGAAGCTCCCGGCGGTCCTGTCATCTGGGCGTTGGGAGCTGAATGCGGTACGGCAGAGAAAACAGCTGAACTTCTGGAAAAAGAGGGGATCACAACGACCTTGATCAATGCCCGTTTCGTTTCTCCCTTTGACCGGGAGACCGCATTGAAGTATTCTTCCCGGCTCCAGGTGGTCATTGAGGACCATGCCGGGGGCGGACTCAGCAGTGCGCTTTGTGAATGTTGTGCTCAGGAGTCCGGCAAAGGTGTGCTTGCTTTCAACTGGGGTGGGAGTGTCCCCGGACATGGCAGCGTTGCAGAGTTGCGAAGGGATGCCGGGCTTGATCCTGAAAGTATTGCCCGCAGGATCATGGAGCATCTGCACCGGCTTTGAGAACAATTTGAAACACTTCTGCAAAAAAATCTGTTTCAGCCTTGAAAAACAGCAGGGATGTGATATATTTGACAAAGGGTATATTTGTTGCATATTCGTGGCTTGAAAGAGTGTGATAATGAAACGGTGTTTATTTATTTCTTTTCTCTTCGGGGTGCTGTTTTTTACCGGCGTTCCCTGTGTTGACGGGGCTTCAGGCACTTTAGACGGAGCTCTTCTCAAACGGGCATCCGCAATCACCAAAACACAATTCCCCGAAGCTGACAGTGTGATCTTGAGAGAAAATGAATTCTATACATACGAAACGTCGGGAGCTTACCGTTCAACAGATGAACTCTATGTCAAGATCCTGACTGAAAACGGAAGAGTTGCTCTGAGACGTTTCAGTTTGTATTTCAACACCCATTACAACCGGGTGGCGATCCAAAGCATCGTTGTCATCAAACCTGACGGCAGACGGATCAAGGTCGATGTTGCCCGAAACAGCCGTCAGGTGATCGATTCTTCTCAGATGGCGAGCAATATTTATGATCCTGCCAGTCGCCGCCTGGTGGTGACGATACCTCACCTTGAGGTGGGAGACGTGCTTTATTTGAAAAGTTCCGATGAGCATTTCAAGCCCCGGATACCTGATTTCTGGAGCAACTACTGCCTTTTGCAGTCAGACAGTCCCATCCTTGAAAACAATATTGAAGTCAATGCTCCTGACACATTGCCTTTGCGTTCCATCGCAGTCAAGGATGAGGTGAAAGGCACTGTAAGATTTACTCAGAAAAAAAGTTCCGGCCGCATTATTTACAAGTGGAGTGCCCGTAATGTGCCTCAGGTCATACCCGAGCCGGGAATGCCTGAGTTTCACACCTGTGTCCAGCGCCTGCTGGTCAGTACAGCAGGCTCCTGGGCAGAGGTTTCCCGTTGGTACTGGCAGCTTTGCCGTCCCCGGCTTGAAGCTGTGACTCCCGCCATGAAAAAGCAGGTCGAAGCTTTGGTCAGAGGAAAAAAAACAGATATGGAAAAGATCAAGGCGATTTTTCAATTTGTCTCACAGAATATCCGTTACATGGGGATCACCCCCGAAAAGGAGGCTCCCGGATACGAACCCCACGATGTGAAACTGACCTTCGAGCAGCGGTACGGCGTTTGCCGGGATAAGGCTGCTTTGCTGGTCGCCTTGCTGGAGCTTGCCGGATTCAAAGCTTATCCCGTGCTTTTTATGGCAGGTGATCCCAAGGATGACGAGATACCCAATGGTTATTTCAACCATGCCGTTACGGCTGTTGAGCTGGGGAAAGGCAACTATGTGCTGATGGATCCCACCTACGAATCCACAACCGAGCTGTTTCCTGCGTTTCAGGCGGATATGAGCTATCTGGTAGCTCACCCCAAAGGTGAAAAGCTCCGCCGGTCACCTGTGGTGTCTTCTCAGAAGAACCGGGTTGAGATCCGCACAACGGCCCGTATAGATGCCGATGCGGTTTTGCACGGGGAATCAACGGTCAAACTTTACGGGGTGAATGATGTTTATTACCGGGGGGCACTTTCCCGGTGGACAGAGGAACGGAAAAAGCTTTTCTTTACCGGACGGCTGCAGAAGGTCATTCCGGGCGCTGTACTTGAGGAGCTGAAGATCCTGCCTGAAAATATCCGTGATATGTCCCGGAACATTGAGCTGCGTTTGCGCTTTTCTGCAAGGCTTTCCACCGGGGCGGTCTATCAGCAGCTGATCGTGCCGGAGTTCTTTAACATTTTCGGCATCGGTGAAGCGGTTTTTCAGGATGTGTCACTGCTGGCAAGAAAATATCCATTGAAGCTTGTTTCCACCTGCTCCGCAGATGAGGTGTGTACTGTGAAGCTGCCTCTTACACATCGGGTGATGGCACTTCCTCAGGCGGAACACCTGCAGGTCGGCGGGAAGATCAATGTCAGACGTACTGCCTCTCTTGCAGACGGTGTACTGAAATTTTCCCGCAGGATGGATGTAAACACTCTGGAGCTGACTGCCACGGAGTATCCTGAATTGAAAAAAGTGCTGAATCATCTCAAAAATGGTTCCAAAGTCATACCGGTCACGATTCAGGATTATAAACTGCCTTCTGTTGCTGATGCTCTCAAAGCATTTCCCGGAGCGGACTCGGTCATTGAAAAATATGATGTTTCCTGTGATATAAGCGATATATCCCGCTGGAGCATCAGAACAAGAAGCCGGAGAAAGATCCTCAATTATGCCGGGATCAAAGCTCACAGCGAACTCAAGATCCCCTTTGTCCCCGGATGGCTGGAACTTGGGAAGATCGAAGCTGCAGTTATTGCTCCTGACGGCAAAGAACACAAAGTCAGCCCCCGGGAGATCAATGTGATGGATTCCCCCAGAAACGGGCTCGCCCCCCGTTATCCTGCAGGAAAGATCATGGTCATCAGTCTTCCCCGTGTCGTTCCCGGCAGCACGATCAAGCTGGATATGACACAGCATTACCTGAACCGTACTGTTTTTTCCGGACAGATACGTTTTTCCTCACCGTCGGCGCCTGTGATCGCAGCATCTCTTAAAGTGACGGCTCCTTCAAAGATGCATCTTAAATCTACCGTGACAGGAGAAGCTCCCTGCCGTTATCAGGAGCAGCACAGTGAAACCAAGAGCATCAGGACCTGGCACTTTGCCAATCTGCCCCGGATCCCGAATGAAGCCGGACAGCCCCCATGGCAGCTTTTCTGCCCCGGTGTGCTTTTGAGTTCCGGAAGTAATCAGATCTATGCCCGAAAGTTGAATGATTTTCTTTGGGAGAAGGTCCGGACATCGCTGCCCGCCGCCCGGAAGTTGATCCAGGAACAGAAGTGGGATCAGATCAAAGAGAGAAAAGAGAAGCTGGTGAAAATCAGAGATCATGTGGATAAATTCATCCGTAAAACCAATGTTTCACTTGAAGATATGCCTCTTTCAGCTCTCAGTGATGCCGCAGTGACTTTGAGATCCGGTTACGGCAACTCTGCGGACCGTGCCATATTGCTTGGGGCGATCCTCAAAGCACTTGATATCAAATTTCAGTTCGTTGGCGCCTCTGCTGTCGGCGCCGCTCCTCAGACCTCAAGGCTTTACAGCTATTATCCTGATCCGGCGAAGATGAATGAGAATATTCTGCTCAAGCTTTCAGATGAGGGGTGGTACCTCAATGACACCGGCTGTTATGCCGAGATGGGGAGTACCAACAGCGAAAACAAGCTGGGCATGGATTTGACCTCAGGCCGTTTGTTGAAGATCCAGAGTGCTTCTCTTAAAGATACCGGCAGGATGCTTTCATTTCACATTAAGTGTTATGCAGATGACTCCGCACTGATCCGGGTATCGGAGTCCCTTTTCGGCGGTGCTTACGAACAGGCAAAAGAGGTGCTTGTCAAAGCCACCCCTGAAAGACGCCGCCGCTTCTTTGAGGAGCGCGTCAGCGCTCTCTCACATACAGGCAGACTGGTGGAACTCCCCCTTTTCAATTTTGATAAATATCCCGGAACTTTGGAATACAAGATCAGAGCTTCCAATTTTTTGAGCCGCACAGGGGGATTCCGTGTCATGCCGCTGCCCCGGTACGATTTATTGCTCCGGACCGGAGCTTTGCCGGTCGCAGGACCACGGACTACTCCTTATTGGCGCAATCATGCCGCACGGCTGGCTTTGCGTTACACCATCACTCCGCCACCCGGATTTTCCGCCGTTCCGGGTAGAAAAGAGAAAGTTCAGGAAGGTAAGTATGGTTCGGCGCAATTTACAGAGACCTACTCCTCAATGCCCGGTCAGATTTCTCTCTACAGCCGTCTCTATTTGCCGGTTGAACTGGTAGATACTATTGACTTCTGTGAGTTGGAAAAAAGAAAAATGAGGGTCTCTCAGCCTGAGGCGGACCGCATCGTATTCAAACAGATTTCCGGTACTGCCGGGAACAATGCAAGGTAATTTCACTTATGGTCATCAAAACTTTGGAAGTCGGCCCTTTTGCGGTCAACTGTTATCTGGTCTTTACAGAAGAAAACAGACACCTCTACATCATCGATCCCGGTGATGAGGGGGAAAAGATCGTTGAGGCGGCAAGAGGCTTCAACTTTGATAAAGTTGAGCTGCTGCTGACTCATTTTCATATCGACCACATCAATGCCGCAGAGTATTGCGCCCGGGAACTCGGGTGTGATCATGTGCGGCTCAGAGCGCCGGATCATCCTTACTATCTGAGCGCTTCAAACTGTCTGCCGCCTTATTTTCCCGAACCTTTGAAAAATCCGCCGAAACCGGTGGATTATGAGGAAAATCCCGATTTCACTGTTCTGGCGCTTCCCGGACATACCCCCGGAGGAGCGGGGCTTCTTTTCGGCAAAGATCTTTTCTGCGGGGATACCCTTTTCCTCAACTCCTGCGGCAGAACCGATCTTCCCGGGGGGGATGACCGGGAGATCACACGTTCACTTCTGGATGTACTCATGGCTTTGCCTGATGACGTGAAGGCATACTGCGGTCATGGTCCTGTTACAACCATCGGCGCTGAGCGCCGCAACAACCCTTATATCAATGGAACTTACTTATGAAGGCTGAAATTCTCGAAAATGTCAATCTGAAGGGGGACTATTTCCAGGTCCGTTTTGCCGCTCCCGAAGTGGCGGCAGAAGCGAAACCCGGTCACTTTGTCCATGTGCGTATCGATGAAAGACGGGACTTTATGCTCCGCCGTCCTTTCAGCATCAGAGATGCTCAGGAGGGGGTTGTGACTTTGCTTTACAAAGTTGTAGGCAAAGGCAGTGCCGCCTTGAGCAAACTTGAAAAAGGAACCTGCTGCGATTTGCTGGGTCCTCAGGGCAGATCCTTTACACCCCAAAAAGATCATCGTGCCCTGATCATTGTGGGGGGATACGGTGCCGCTGCCACCTGGCAGTTGACACGTTCCATGCCGGGCGGCGTGGTGCTTCTCGGCGCACGCAGTGCCGATGATCTGCTGCTGGCTGATGAGTACAAGGCGGCAGGATATGATGTGCGGATCGCCACCAATGACGGTTCTGTGGGGAAAAAAGGATTTGTAACTGAATTGATACCCGAACTGCTTGCCGCCCCCGGAGAAAAGCCCTTCTTCGTTTACGGTTGCGGTCCCAAGCCCATGCTGATGGCTCTTGCCGCTTTGATGCGGAAGGAAAAAATGGCAGGGGAATTGAGTTTGGATGAAATCATGTGCTGCGGCGTCGGCAGCTGTTTCGGATGTGTTGTCAAGGTCAACGATGAAAACTCCCCTGACAAGTTCCGCTATGCCCGCAGCTGTAAAGAGGGACCGGTGTTTCCGGCTGAAGAGATCTATATCGGAGAAATGTGAAAATGAGTGTGGATTTAAGTGTTGATCTGGGCAAGTTCCAGTTGAAAAATCCGGTGCTGACCGCTTCCGGAACCTTTGGCTACGGTGAAGAATATCACGATTTTTATGACATTTCGCAGCTGGGCGCTGTGACTGTCAAAGGCATTCGCATGACTCCTTCACACGGTAACCCCATGCCCCGTGTCGCTGAAGTCACAGGCGGTATGCTCAACGCCATCGGACTTCAGGGACCCGGTGTGGATAAATTTCTCCATGATGACCATTATATGCCCTTTCTGCGGAAAGTCGGCGCAACAGTCATTGTGAACATCTGGGGAACCTCCATCGGCGAGTACGGCGAAGTCGCCGCTTGTCTGGAAGCTGAAAAAGAGGGGATCACCGCCCTGGAAATCAATATTTCCTGCCCCAATGTGAAAGCAGGGGGCGCTGCCTTTGGAACAGATCCCGCTCTGGCGGCACAGGTGGTGCGCGAAGTGCGTAAAAATACCACTCTGCCTCTTATTACCAAACTTTCACCCAATGTGACCTCCATCGGTGAATTTGCCAAAGTCGTCGAAGCAGAAGGAAGTGATGCCGTTTCTCTCATCAACACCTTTACTGCTATGGCGATCGATATCGAGACCTGGAAACCTAAAATCGCCAACCGTACCGGAGGACTCTCCGGTCCGGCTGTGAAACCTGTGGCGATCCGCATGGTCTATGATGTCTACAAGGCGGTCAGTATCCCCATTATCGGTATGGGCGGTATCTGCGACGGCGCGGATGCTGTGGAGTTCCTTCTGGCAGGGGCTTCTGCTGTTGCAGTGGGAACGGCGAATTTCGTTGATCCCTATACGCCTCTCAAGGTCATAGAGTACCTCAGAGAATATATGGAACGCCGCGGCATCAGCCATGTGTCTGAGCGGGTGGGCGCCGTCAAGTGCTGAATGATCCTGAAACAGTTTGGAGATGATCTTGTAACATGAGTGATCTGAAAAAATTGCTGCTTGCAGCTGTTCCCGACTTGAAGCTGGTGGAAAATATTTCTTACAAAGAGATAACCACGATCGGTGTAGGCAGTTCATTGCCTCTTCTGGCTGAGATCGCTTCCGCAGAGCAGCTTAAAAAGGTGCTCAAGGAGCTGAATGGCAGTGCCTTCCCCTTCTTTATCCTCGGTGCCGGAAGTAATCTGATCGGTATGGATTCCCCCTATCCCGGAGTGGCTCTGCGCCTTGACAGCGCCGCTTTCGGGACGGCTGAGTTTTCCGGAGTGTACATGCGTTGCGGTGGTGCATTGAGGCTTTCACGTGCCGCCCGTATGGCAGCCGATGAAGGACTTGCAGGAGTTGCTGAACTCAGCGGGATCCCCGGAACCATGGGGGGCGCAGTCAGGATGAATGCCGGGGCTTCCGGGCGGGAAATCGGGAGCCTTGTCCACGAACTCAAAGGTGTGACTTTCAAAGGTGAAGAGTGGAGTGCCAAAGGCAGTGAGATCAACTTCTTTTACCGGGGCTCCACTCTCCCGGCTGATGTGATCGTCACTGAGGTCAAACTTGAACTTGCTCAGAGTACCGCTGAATGTGAGAAAGAAAAGATCAAAGTGGAGCTTGAGCGGCGCAAGGTCAGGGAACCTGCGCTCCGTTCCGCCGGATGTACTTTCAGAAACGTCTCCTCTCTTGAACCTGCGGGAAAACTCATTGATGAAGCAGGACTCAGGGGATTCAGACTGGGGGATTTGGAAATCAGTTCTCTTCACGCCAATTTTATCGTCAATCACGGCAACGGCAGTGAGGCTGACTACATGCAGCTGATCCGGCTGATCCGCCGTACTGTTGCCGAGAAGCAGGGCTTTTATCTGCGCCGGGAAACTTGTTTTGTCAATCCCGATGCTCAGAAGATCATCGACCGCTTTATTGCCCCCTTGAAGGTCAATGTCCTCTGCGGAGGTGATTCCAGCGAAAGAGAGGTCTCTTTGAAAAGTGGCGCTGCCGTGTCAAAAGCTCTGGAAAATTGCGGTTATAAGGTGATCCTGACCGATTTGAAAAAGTGCGAGATCCTTCCTGAAATGCAGGACAGCGATGCCGTGTTCCCCATCCTTCACGGCGGATTCGGTGAAGGTGGGGAACTGCAGGATATGCTGGAACAGAATCTCATCAAATTTGTGGGTTCCGACTCTGTTGCAAGTGCCCTTATTATGGATAAGATCGCCACCAAGACCATGCTGGACCGTTTCGATCTGCCAACTGCCAGATGGTGCGTGGTGGATAAAGAGCACCGGGATTTCCCCGAAAAACTCCGATTGCCTTTCATGGTGAAAGCGCCCCGTGAAGGCTCCAGTGTGGGGATCGTCAAAGTGGAAAACCGCTCCCAGTGGGAGCAGGCTCTTGAACAGGTCTTTGAACATGCAGATACTTTGCTGGTGGAAGAGTTTGTCTCAGGCGTTGAATTGACCGTGCCTGTTGTCAACGGGAAAGCCCTTGATGCCATTGAGATCCGGGCTCCCCACGGCTTCTACGATTACGATGCAAAATATCTTTACAAAAACGGGCATACCGAGTATTTGTGCCCCCCCCAGAATGTCTCTCCGGAAATTGTTGAACGTGCCCGTCAGATCGCTGTTGATTTCAACCGCTTTTCCGGAGCAAGAGATATGCTCAGAGTGGACTTTATTGTCAATGACGAAGGTGTCCCTCTGGTCCTTGAAGGAAACAACCTTCCCGGATTTACAGCTACAAGTCTTGTTCCCAAGGCTGCCGCTGCGGCGGGGATCAGCTTTGAGCGTCTGACCTCTTCAATGATCCGGGCGGCACTGCTGCGCCGGGCTGAAAACCCTTTGAATCAGACTGCCCGGAAGGGGAGTTCCAAAAGTGAAGGGCAGGCAGTCAACCCGGTGCTTCTGGCATGTAACCGATGGTTGTTGAGGGCCATATTGCTTCTGAATGCAGCCTTCCTTGTTGTTCTGGCAGTGCAATTTTTTCACTTTGGAATAATTTCCTGGCCCCTCTATTTTTCTGCGCTGCTGATGCTTTTGGTCGAACCCGCCGTTCTGTGGCTCAGGAGTCTTGAAAAATGAAAAATCTGTGGATAATATGTTTTCTTATCTTTACGATGACGGCAGGCAGCGGCTTCCTGAAAATCGGTCAGGCTGCGCCGGAATTCGGCAAAGGGATCTGGACGAAAGGGAAAAAATTCTCTGTGGCTGGAGCCAGAGGGAAACAGATGGTTGCCATACTTTTCTGGCAGCCGGATCACTCCAACATACTTGCAATGCAGAACTTTATCCGTTACGCTTACCGGATGAAAGGCGGCTCCACAGGCTTTGCCGCTGTGGCTGTAGGATCTCTGCCCAACGTTGCCAAGTTTCCACTGAACCGGCAGCTGGGTGAGATCCCCTTGCTCATTGACGTGGACAAAACCAATTTCAAACTCTTTCTCAGAGCCGAAAACCGTCTTCCCATGGCAGTGTTGATCGGCAAGGATGGTAAATTGCTGTGGCGCGGAAATCCCGGGAGACTTCCGTATATGATCAATGCTGTTGAGAAGAAGACATACGATCAGAAAAAAGTCATCGCCGATGATGATTTTAACGCTGTTTTCACCGGAATGATCGTAAAAAGCAACTACAAAGGGGCACTGGCTCTGCTGGAAAAAGAGCTGGACCGTCCCGGGAGCAATCCCCGGGAGATCGTGGCGCTTCAGGTGGGGATCCACTACCGCCGTTTGAATTCTGCTGAAAATGCCGTTGCAGCGCTCCACCGTGCCCAGAAGAGATTCCCCCTTGATCCGGGATTTTATGAGATGGAACTGAAAATGCTTGAGCTCGGGCATTTGGAAAAGAGAAAAGGGGAATTTTATTTCCGATTGACCAATGTTTTCAGAAACCGCCCTTCTGTACTGCTCAAATTTGTGACGGCTGAATTGAACCGTCCTTTTGCGCAGATGGATCCTGCCAGTATTTACACTGTGGCAAGAGCCGCTGCCAATGCCGGAAAATACTCCGGCAAGAGAGAAAAGGGCAGGGCTCTGCTCTATTATGCTCAGAGCCTCTATTGTCTCGGGCGGGTCGATCTCGCACTCAAGGCGGCAGAGGAGTCTTTGAAGTTTCTCAAAGGGGCAAAGGAGTATAAACAGGCTGCGGAAATCACTGGATTTTACAGGAAATTAGTGGATTTTTCCCCTAAAATCACGAAATAAACGGACATACAACTATAGTTTGAGGTATTGGCGAACATGAAAAAAGCTTTTGGGATGATATTGTTATTTTGCGGAACTTGTCTGCAAAGTGCCATCTACTATGTTTCCCCCGATGGAAACAACAAAAATCCCGGCACCGATCCCCATTTCCCTTTGAAAAGCATTACATCTGCTTTGCAAAAAGTGAAATCCGGTGACACCGTTATGCTCAAAGGCGGCATTTACCGGGAGCAAATCGCATACAGTTTCAAGGAGGCTAATTTACAGCCCATCACCATCAAAGCCTTTCCCGATGAAACGCCTGTGATCACCTGGGGATGGGATGTGAAAAACTGGAAAAAAATTCCCGGTGGACTTTTTTCTGCCCGGTTCCCTTATGCTGTCTGCGAATTGTGGCAGCGGATCACCCTTGACCGCTATCTTAAAGTCAATTCCATGGAGTTGTTGAAAAAACAGCCGGGCAGCTTCTGGCAGGATGAGAAAACAGGAATGATCTATGTCAATCCCCTCAACGGTTCCTGGCACGCCGACCCTGAAAACGCCGGTTTTGTGGCTATCCCCTTTACCAGAGGCATCAGACCTTCTTCTTTGAAAAGTACCTCCCGTTCCCGTCGTACCGGTATCTCCCTTGTGGGGAAAAATCTTCACATCGACGGCATTTCACTTGAGTATCACTCAGACGCAGCCTTTTATCTGCGGGGACGGCAGAAGGATCTTTTCTATGGTTCCGGATCTGTACGCAACTCCACCGCCCTCGGCAGCAACTGCGGTTTTTCGGTGGGGTGGTATGTTGACGGGTTCACCTTTGAAAACTGCCTCTCTCTCCGCAACAGCGGTGCGGGTATCCATTTGGGTGCTTATCTCCGCAACGTCAAAGTTGTCAACAACTT
>JAFTIE010000252.1 GCA_017457065.1 Lentisphaeria bacterium | reverse complement strand
CCTGCTCAGGGTTCTTCTCCTGCTCAGGGTTCTTCTCCTGCTCAGGGTTCTTCTCCTGCTCAGGGTTCTTCTCCTGCTCAGGGTTCTTCTCCTGCTCAGGTTCTTCGTCAGCTTTTTCAAGTTCAAAAGATGTCTGGACAAGTTCCGGAATGGTAAAACGTACAACGTTGAGTTCTGCCGCAGTCAACTGCTGATACAGAGCATTTATGGCATAAGTCCGGGCTTTGTTCATAGCACTTTGTGCGCTGCTGTCGATTTTTCCGATTTTCCTCCGGATCAATTTAAGGGGACGCCAATATGCCATGCCGGGCTCCGATATGCCAAAAACCAGATAATCTGTTTCCAGTTCCGGCATATACCACGTCACGCAGATCTGCATTTTTTCCCCGCCGGCAAGGGAATTTTTCACCTTATTTTCTGCGTTTCTGGAAAGAACAGGTCCTGTCAGCAAAACGGGGGGTGTCAGACGGACATAAGCAAATTGCTCCGCTGAAAGTTCCCTTGCGTGTTTGTAAATAAACTTTCGTGCCGATTCGACTGCCTGTTCCTGATAGTACAAATCGGTGTGACACCCGCATAAAGCAAGCACTACGGGGGGCAGCAGCAAATGATATTTCATTGCATATTCTCCTGAAATGTTCATGTTATGCAGTTTTTTCAAAAGGCAGACCTTCTCTTTTGAAACTACTTGCCATAATATATAACCTTTTCCCGTAAAAATCAAGATTTGCAGCAACAAATTCCCGGCGCCTGCCGGACTTTCACGGAACTTCTTCTCTTTCCCGCGGCAAAGTATACCTCTTCCGGCGGAATTTCATACCTGAAATTTACAACAGCACACCGGAAAAAACAGTCATTCTTTCCTGAGAGGAAAATCTTTTCATCAAATAAATGTCTGTGCGGACTTGATAAATCTCCGGAAATGTGATATATTTACCCAAATGTATAATATTTACTCCGGAGAAAGGAAATTGCAAATCCTGAAATCGGCTCCGGAATAGTATGGACTTCATTCAACGCATGTGAGGCACTAATGGAAAACCTGACTGGAATAGATTGTATCGGAGAATATTGTTCTTATGAACTCCATGATATTGCTGTCGATAATTGTCCCTGCAAAGTCGTAGCGCCCCGCGAATTCCTTCCCGGCAGGCCATGGATCTGGAAAGCGGAGTTTTTTACAGCGTTCCCCAAATTTGAGCTTGCAATGCTTGAAAAAGGTTTTCATCTTGCTTTCATGTCAGTAGGAAATACCTTCGGGTGTCCCTCTGCCATGGATCACTTTGAAAAGTTTTACGATGCGATGATCTCCTGGGGATTTTCAAAGCGTCCCATCATGCTGGGATTGAGCCGCGGCGGACTTTATATTTACAACTATGCCATCCGTCATCCGGAAAATGTGGGATGCCTTTATGCCGACAATCCGGTTTGCGACTTCAAATCCTGGCCGGGAGGAAAAGGCACTGGTGAAGGATCTGACTCCAACTGGGAAAAGTTGCTGAAGGACTACGGTTTTGCATCTGAACAGGAAGCTTTGGAGTACAAGGGCAACCCCGTCGACAATTTGGAAATACTTGCCGGACACGGCGTCAAACTGATCCATGCGGCACGTACAGAAGATACAGTCGTTCCCATCGCTGAAAATACCGATATCGTTGAAAAAAGGTACAAAGAGCTCAACGGCAGTATCAAAGTGTACCGTCATCCCGGCGGACACCATCCCCACGGACTTGACGACCCGACGCCCCTTATTGACTATATCCTTGAAAACGTAAGGTATGTATAAACTCATGGACGATCCGACATTCACCACCTCCATTCCTGCCCGCAAAGCGGCAGTCTGCATTATCAGTGCGGCAAAAGAGCGGGGATACATTGATGGTCCCCTCATTACAGCTCCTGAACTTGGAGAAATCGAAAAGCAGCTTTTCCTCAACATGTTTACCGCACTCCGGGGCAGTGACAAGATCACAGATTGTGCCCTTTCAAGCGAGCAGATGTCAGCGTTATTCACCTTCGTCTTTGCGAAGGCAGCTGAGACAGCTGCTCAACTTTACGAAGGGGTCGATAATGTTGAACTTTCAACAGACGGCATGTTTTCTCTGAGCGTGCCCATCGCCGCCGGAGAGCTGCTCAACAATTACAGCGCCGATCTGGATTTTCCTTCAGTCTGCATGGAACATTTTTTGGAACTTTCTGAGGAAGAAGATTTTTCAGAACCGTTTTACTCTCTTTTTGAAGCACTGAAGTGGTGCTACCGCATCTCATTTCACATCTTCTGGGACTATCTTGAACAACAAAGTTAAACATAAAATCTTTAAGGAGTTATTCGTATGGAACATCTGAATGTGCCTCCGCAGGAACACGTCAAGGTCCTTGACGGACAGGGTTGGGTGGGACTGATCGACCACCTGGGAACTGAATCCACCATCGTCAATGCTGCCCGGGTCTCTTTCGGAAAGCTTAAAGCGGAAATGGATGAGCGTGACATCAAACTTCTGGAGTATCTCATTGACAACCGTCACACCAGTCCGCTGGAACATATCGTTTTCACTTTCAGCATCCACTGTCCCCTCTTCGTCCGCGGACAATGGCACCGCCACCGCACCTGGAGTTACAATGAGATCTCCCGGCGCTACACTGAGATCGACATGGAGTTCTACACTCCTCAGCAGCTTCGCCGTCAGGCGCAGAACAACCGTCAGGCTTCTGTTGCCGATCCCGATTTTGACAGCAGTACTCTGGTGGCGGAAATCGACGCCCACAATAAAAACTGCATGGCGCTTTACGAAAAGCTTCTCGCTTCCGGTGTCTGCCGCGAACAGGCACGCAGCGTGCTGCCCCAGAATATGATGGTCACATTCTGGGGAACTGTGGATCTTTCAAATCTGCTCCACTTCCTGGAACTGCGCGACAGTGAACACGCCCAGTGGGAGATCCGCGAATATGCCATGGCTATCAAAAAGCTTATCAAGCCCTACATCCCCAACGTTGCCGCCTACTTTGAAAAGAAAGGTCAGGCGTGGTAATACCCCTTCCATCCATGGGGCTCCCCTTCCGGGAGCCCTGCGGTCAAACTTCCGCAGAAAACAAAACCATGACCAATACGCCTAAAACTCTTGAAGAACACCGGCAGTACCTCTATGACATCTGCCGTCTGAAGCTTTTTTTTATTTCCCGCTGGCTCAAAGATCATCCGGAAGAAAATTTTTCTGATGTCCTTCGCAACCGTGTGGATATCTTCCGCAAAACCGATTTGAATCCTGAGGGGATCAATGCTGAAGGTATTTACTTTGACAATCCCAATTGGCTGGCTCTGGAATCCCGGTTGGAGGAGATCTGGAAGATGGTCAAAGGTGATGACAAGCTTTTTGAAGAGTGGGGTTTTGATTTGATCCGTCCACATCTGGACAACCGCTGCGAAAGAGATTATCTTGACCGGTCAGCTTTTGCCGGATACCAATGCGGGTTCCTGCGTTACAACCTTTTCATCATGCCGGATCGCCCCGATACATTGGGATTCCACATTGCCAACGACCGGCAGCCTGCATCCATCTTTGACGACCTTGATTACGCAAAAGAGTGTTTCAACAAGCTTCTTGATGCGGCGGAAAACCGCTTCGCTGTCTCCAACATCGGTACCGGAACATGGCTCAACAATCATCCCAAATGGCTCGCCTTCTTCCCTGAGGAGTGGCGCACCAATCTGGGTGAACCCAATACCAATGTTGCCTGGCACTACGGATTCTGGGGGCAATTCATCAACGCCCGGGGAACCTTCAACGCCAAAGCCGCTGCCAAAGTCCGTGAAACGGGCAAGCTGCAGTGGTTCCCCCGTTACAGCAAATGTTCCGTCAAAGCCATGCGGGAGCACATCAACTCTCTCTGAGCACAGTACGGTATTCATCCTCTTTCCCGCAGGAAAGGGGATTTTTTTTTGCCGGGATTTTTACATTTTTTCTCACCATAAGAAATAAAGTACCTTTTTTGCAGCAGCAGTATTGCAAGAACCGCTGTGGCAGACTATATTAATGTCAGGACGATTGGCAGAAAAAAAGAAATAGAGTATACCCGGTAATGAAAGTTGTTCACAAGATATTGCAGCTGCTGGAACTTTTTGCGGATGGGAAGGAGTACTCCTTTACCGCAGTGATCGAAATGACCGGATTGAGCCGTTCCAATGTTTCCCATCTTCTCAACGCATTGGTTGAGGAAGGTGTACTCTCACGCTCCGGAAGGGGTATCTACCGCCGGAGCGAAGGGATGTTCCGTCTTTCCGGCAGAGATCTTTTTGCGGAGTTCCGCCGGATCACCCGCAACGGCGCACTGCTGCTCAGAGATCAGTTGGATGAGTTGGCTGTTGTCGCAATCAGAAGGGGCATTTTCCGGCTCACTGTAGAAAAAGTACAACCTCTCCGACTGCTTCAGGTTGCAGAAAAAACAGCTGCCGGTTATCCGGTGGATTGGTATGGCACAGGCAACGGCAGGGTCCTTCTTGCCTGCGCTCCCAGAACGATCCTGGTTGAAATCGTCAAACACTGCGGTCTGCCAGCTCCGCAAATCTGGAAAGAGGCGGGCTCTCTCCCCAAACTGGAAAGAGAACTTGCCTCTATACGGAAAAATAACTTCTGTTCCATGACTCTCAATAATGAAGTCCGGATCACAGCCGTTCCCGTACAGGATGCGGCAGGTGAAAAAAGCATTGCACTCTCAACAGCTTTTCCTGTTTTCAGGAATCCCTCTGCAGATGAAAAGATCCTTGACAGATTGCGCTACACTGCTGAGTGTATGGAAAAAGAATTGCAAAATTCAGGAATCAGGATCTCTGACCTTGAACAACCACTGTAAAAAAAAGGAGAAAAAATGTCTGAACTTATTTCACAATACACCTCCCAGGTCACTGAACTGCTTCAAGTCATTGCCAGAGAGGAAGAGGAAAACATTCTCAAAGCTGCGGATCTTCTTTCAGACAAAGTCCTTGAAGGAAGGCTCATCAACATTTACGGCGCAGGCGGTCACTCCGCCATCGCTGCCATGGAAATCTTCTGGCGTGCCGGCGGACTGGCACAGGTCAATGCCATGTTTCCTTCAGGAACCAACATCGTTTCCGCCGCCCCCACCACGGCAAAACTTGAGGGTTACGCCCCTTATATCCTGAATTTCTACGATGTCTATGAAGGCGATGTGCTTATCCTCGTCAACTTCTACGGACTCAACATCAGCTCCGTCGATGTGGCGATCGAAGCTAAAAAGCGCAATGTAAAACTTATTACGGTCAACTCCCACAACTTTGCCCGCAAGGTCCCCAAAAACTTCATCTGGCGTCACTCCAGCAAAAAAGAGATCAACGAATTTGCCGATATTGCCATTGACAACCACGTTCCCTACCCCGACGCCATTCTCAAAGTCCCCGGCATCGAAGAAGAGATCGCCCCCACAGGAACCACTTTGACCTGTTTCACTCTCAATTTGCTCATGGCAGAGACCACTCGGCTCATCAAAGAAAAAGGCGGCACACCGGAGATCTGGGTCAGTAACAACATTCCGGGCTGTGATGAACACAACAAGCCGCTCCATGACAAATACCGTCACCGTATCCATCACCTTTATCCTGTCTGGTGAACTCCATGAAAAAGTTCCGTATCGGTATCTGGGATCACTGCCGCTATGTGACCAATTTTTTGAAACCATACGACGAAATGGCGCGGCATCTGGAGCGTATGCGCAAATGGGGTGTCACTCTGACCGACATCTATCTGGTTGAAGTCATCTCTCTGGATGACTATTGCCGCGCCGCCGCCAACTGCGGAATGGAGGTCGAAGCACGCATAACCCCTGCCTGGAGTTCCCCCGCCATCGTCAACAGGACTCTTCCTGAAACTGAGTGGCAGCGTATGGAAAAGAGTTTGGGGATCCGTCTGGCGGGTCCCTGCGGCAACCGGGAAGACAACAGGGATCTCTTTCTGGCGGCTGCTGAAAAGCTTGCGCAGGAATTCAAAGGCAGGATCGCTTCACTCCATTTGGATTTCATCCGCAACGACAATGCACTGACACTGCTGGATTTCCCCTGCCAATGTGACTGCTGCCGTGCGCTGAACAAACGTTTTTTCGGGACGGAGATCCTGAGTCCGGAAATGCGTAAAGATCCTGCGGTCCTCTGCAAACTTGCCGCTCTGCGCTGCAAAAATATCCGCAAAACCGTGGAGGGGATGCGCACCATTGCCGATGCCAACTCTTTGCGTCTGACCATCGCCGCCCGTGCCAACTATGTGAACAGCGCCGACATCACAGTCCCACCGGTGTGGGGACTTGGTCCAGCTGTCCTTGAAGGTCAGGATTGGGCAGAATGGGCAGATGACGGATTGATCGACGAACTTTTCCCCATGAATTACCATACGGAACTTGAACTTTTTGAAAGTGTACTTAAAGACCACCTGCGGCTTCTGGGGAAAAAGGCATGGACCATGCTCTTTCCCGGCGTAGGCGTACAAAGTTCCATGGGGGAAAACTCTCCCGAAGCTGTAGCTGAAAGGCTTCAGATGCTTAAAAATGCGAACCTTCCCGGAGCAATGCTTTTCAACAAGAGCAACATTTACGATGAGCGTTTCTGTCAGGTCATAAAAGCGTACTGCGGAGAATAAAAAAATTGGGGGAACGGGTGTTCTCCCCTTTCCCCAGTTACGCATCATGTCCATCATCGCCATGCGAAAATATCAAAAAATCTTTGGGCATCTCACAGAAAATTGCCATTTCTGTCCGGATCTTCCCTGTACTTTTTTGGTGAAACGCCGTAAAAACGGCGGAACTCCGTGGAAAAATAAAGAGGATCTTTATAGCCCGTTGCAAAAGCGATCTCCTTGATGCGTAAGCTGCTGTCCCCCAACAGGACGGCAGCACGCACCATACGGCGGTGGATCAGATACTGAATTGGAGTCATTTTCATATTATCCCTGAAAAGAGCCAGAAGTTTCTGCGGTGGCAGGGAGAATTTTTCTGCCAGAGAGGCTATTTTGATTTCCTCATCAAGATTTTCCTCAAGATAATGGCGGATCCGGCACAGGGTCGAAGGCTCCCCGCCCCTCCCGGAAATCCTGGCGGCACTCTGCAAAAATTCATAGAGCAAGCCTCCCAATTCTTCCGGTCTCACAGTGCCGTTAAGGCGAATCATCTTTTCACGCAGCTGTTCCATCACTCTTTCCATGAAACGGCTGTTGTCAAAGGAAAGACATCTGAAGGAATCAAAATCGAAAAGTTTTCTCAAACTGGAGTACATACTGCCGCCGGGAATAAGACCGTATTTTTCACAGGGACCATATTCCGGCAAATACAGCAGAGTATTGTTTGTCCCGCGGGGCAGAAAGACCAGATCCCCTTTTTCTGCTTGGAGCATCTGATTGCCGCTTCTGAAAAAAAAGCTTCCGGAAACAATGTATTCAAAAGAATCAAAGTTCTGCTCCTGCCGCAGCTGGCAGAAAACTCTTTTTTCAAGGTAACTGTGACTGAGAAAAAGGCACGTCAAATACCCTTCACCGGAAGTACGGACTCTTTTACTGCTTTTTATGCTGCCTGTTTCATAAATACGACAAACACCTGCTTCTTTGATCAAAGAGAGATCGGGAAGATTTGAAAAAATATTTTCTGAACAGGTATTCATAAAAAATCCTCATGTTTTTGTTTATTTTCCTTATAATAATATAACTTTAATACATTGTTTTTTCAAATATGAGAGCTATATTATCACCACATCCATACAAAACAGGGAGAATCATGATGAAACGATTTGTACTTGAAGATCACGCCGACAGTTTTCTGCCCGAAAACAAAAAATGGACTCTGGTCTGGCACGATGAATTCGATGGAACGGAACTTGACCGCTCCAAATGGGGATTCCGTTTGAACTTCTGGGGAAAAAGGCTCAAGACCTTCACCACTGAAGGCGTGGAACTTGACGGCAACAGCCATTTGCGGCTGCACCTGCTCAAAAAAGGAGAGGATTATTATTCCCCCCATCTGCAGACCGGATCACTGACCTACGATATTCCCAAAGATACAGACGGCATCTGGCCTTTCGGAAAACATGAGGAACCCAAATTCATGCACCGTTACGGCTACTATGAGATTCGCTGCCGTCTGCCGAAAAATCGGGGGTGGCACGCAGCTTTCTGGCTTCAGGCTCCGGGTATCGGTTCCCATCCTGACGCCCGCTTCGCAGGGGTCGAGTGTGATATTATGGAAAACTACCGCCAGTACACTGACGGCAAAATCATTGCCGGAAACATCTGGGGCGGTTACGGCGGAAACGGATCCAACGGCGGCGGACACTTCGCCTGGGACTACAAAGAAACGCCCGACGGCTGGCACTATTACGGTGTTGATTGGTCGCCGGAAGGATATGTTTTCTATGCTGACGGCGAAGAGATCGGCAAGGTACTTCCGCCGGAAAGAGCTGCCGAAAAAAATCTCATCCCCGATCCTGTCCGCGGTCTCCAGCCGGGCAGTGTTGACATCGGGCCTGTTTCAGAAGTGGAACAATTCATTCTTGTTTCCACGGAGTGCCATGGCTATCGCGGTCCCGGATTCGGGAGTGCCAAAGCAGGTCATCCCGCAGGGACCCCAGCCGCAATCTTGAAAGAAGCAGTTCTGCCTGACTATTTTGAGGTCGATCATGTCCGTGTCTTCGACCAGGTCAGGGATTGAAAATCATCTCACTTCACATCCAGAGCACGGCGCATACCTTCGCCGATGAAGTTGAAGGCGATCACCGCCAGAAAAAGAGCAACTCCGGGGAAGAAGGTCAAGTGCCAGTAATCCAGAGGATTGTCAAATGCCTGCCGGAGCAGTCCCCCCCAGCTTGCTGTGGGGGGCTGAACGCCGAACCCCAGAAAACTCAATCCGCTTTCAGCAAGTATAGCTCCCGCCACACCAAAGGTGAAACTGATGAGTATGGGAGCTGTGATATTGGGCAAAAGGTGGCGGAACATGATTTTATGGGCGGGCAGATTGGTCACTTCACAACTCATTATGTAGGGCAGAGCACGCTGTTTCAGCGTCTCTCCCCGGACCAGCATGGCAAGTCCGATCCACCCGGTAAGTCCGATGACGCCGATAACAATGAGAATGGATTGTTCAAACTGCCTGTCCCCCAGAGCGGACATCAGTATGAGCAGAAGAAGAAATGTCGGGAAGCACATGAGCACCTCCACCAGACGCATCACAGCCAGATCCACCACATTGCGGTAATATCCGGCAGCCATCCCCACGGCGGTGCCGATGACGATGGAAAGGAGTGTGGCAATCAAACCGACAGCAAGTGAAGCCCGGGCACCGTAGATCATCCGTGCCAGAACCGAACGCCCCACATCATCACATCCCAGCCAATGGCGCCTTGAAGGAGCTTCAAAGGGCTCTGCCGTCATTTCAAAGGGTCCGTAGGGCACAGGGGCAAACAAGGCAAAAGCCGCCGTCTGTGCCTCTTTGCGGTAATCCTTTTTGTCAATCCTCGGGGAAACAAGACAAAAGGGTAAGATCAAAAGTACTGCGGCAACCATACGGAAGAACCGTCTGCCTTTACGGAACAACGCCCCGATAAAGTAAAGGGGCAGATAAAGAGCAAAATAGTTGAAAAGCTGTTCAATGAAATACTCCGTACTGTCCGGAGCAAAAAAGGAGCGCAGAAAAGGCAATGAGAACGTCCCATCTTCTGCCATCAGGATAAATGGTCTGCCATTGGCAATAAAAGGGGCATAAAGCGCCGGGATCAGCAGCAGCAAAGCTCCTGCCATGCCGGCAATGGCGATGGGGTCGCGAACAAAGCGTTTCGCAGCAATGGCAAAAAGTGAATCATTTGCCATAAATACGCTCTAATTCACCGATGAGACAAGGCGTAAACTCCTGCCGCCACCGGGGATCTTTCAATTCATCTGCCGTAAAAAAACGGACCTCGTCGATCTCTTCTTTCTGAAAGTCAAAGGGACCTTCTGAGACAGCTTTGAAGACCCGGGCATCTTCAGACTCGATCTCATTGCGGATCGCCACATCAAAGAGGTGTTCAAGGGGTGTGTCTTCAGGCAATCCCAGCTCTTCGGCAAGCTCCCGGCGGGCACCGGTCAGATAATCTTCACCAGCTGCCAAATGTCCTCCCACAGAAGCATCCCACTTTCCCGGTTGGATACGCTTGGTGACGGAGCGTTTCTGCAGCAGCAGTCTGCCATCACTGGAAAAAACCAAAACATGGGCAGCACGGTGCAAAAGAGTGTTGTCACCGTGTGCCCTTGAGCGTTCCACACAGCCGATCTTTTCACCGGCGGCATTGTAGATGTCAATGAGTTCGCTGCTCATGAAAGCTTATTTGCGGATGATACCCAGAAGTTCATCTCTTCTGGCAGCCATTGATTCAGGGGTGTCAGCTTCAACGATAAGCCTGAGCAGAGGCTCCGTGTTGGAAGCACGCACGTTGCACCACCAGTCGGGGAATTCAACGCTGACACCATCCAGTTCAAAGACATGTCCGTCTTTGTACCGTTCTTTGATCTCAGCCATGATCGCCCTGGGATCACCATTGACCTTTGAATTGATCTCACCGGAGGAAAAATATTTGCGCAAAGGCGCCACAAGTTCGTGGATCTTTTTGCCGGATTTGGCAAGAAGATTGGCAAGCATGACCACTGCCAATCCCTGAGACTCGGCGGTAAAGTTCTGCTTGAAATAGTAGTGCCCTGAAAGTTCACCTGCGAAAACAGCTCCGGTCTCACGCATCTGAGCCTTGATGAAAGCGTGTCCGACCCGGGACTGGATGGGCGTTCCGCCCAAAGCCCTGATGCACTCGGGAACAGCTTTGCTGCTCCTGAGATCGTAAAGGATCGTCGCCGGACCGTTGCTCAGGATATCCTGTGCAATGAGAGCGGTAAACAGATCCATGGGAATGATGTTCCCCTCGTCGTCGATGAAGCCGCAGCGGTCGGCATCACCGTCAAAGGCGGCTCCGAAATCCGCTCCGGTCTCTTTCACCTTGGCGCAAATGGCATCAAGGGTATCGGTTTGAAGAGGATTTGCCTCATGATTGGGGAATGTTCCGTCAAGAGTATCGTAGAGAGGGATCACCTCAAAGAGCTCCCTGATTCCGGCAAATTCATAAAGTCCCATGGCATTGGCATAATCCACCACCACCTTGAACTTGCGGTCAAACTTCACAAAAGAGCGCAGGAATTTTGCATACTGCTCTTTGATGTCATAAGTCGTGACCTTGCCGGGCTTGTCACATTTCTTCCAGCTCTTTTCCTCAACGATCTTCTGGATATCCATGATCCCGGTCACGCCGGAAATGGGAACGGCATCAGCAAGACAAAGCTTGAAACCGTTCCACTCTCCGGGGTTGTGACTGGCGGTGATCATAATGGAGCCGTCAGCCTTGAGTGTTCCGTTGGCAAAGTAACTTTGGGGAGTTGATGATAACCCGAGGTCGATCACGTCGGCGCCCTGCGCCGTCAAGCCCTTTGCCAATCCTTCAAAAAGGTCGGCTGAGTGGGGACGCATATCCCTGCCCACGACCACTTTTTGGGCACCGGTGAACTCAACATAAGCTCTGCCGATGGCTTCGGCGATCTCAGCATTGATATCAGTGGGGAAGATCCCCCGAATGTCGTATGCTTTGAAAATTCCAGACATGAACAAACCTCCTTGATTATCTTCCTGATCCAGCGGTTACTTATCGCCGTGGTTGCATCCGCAGCCGCAATGGTCATCGCCGCAGCCGCAGTCATCATCGCCGCAGCAGCAGTCATCGCCGTCATCAAAGGCATCCATGATCTGCTCAACAATGGCCTCGGGGGTGAAACCGAACTTCTCAGCCAGAACTTTGTAGGGAGCGGAAGCGCCGAAGTCGTCCAAACCGATGGCGAGATTGGCGAAACGGTTCCAGCCGAAGGTAGAAGCAGCCTCGATGGAAACCACAGGCACGCTGCAGGGCAGAACCTCTTCCTGATATTCGGGATCCTGTTTGACAAAGAGCTCCTGAGAGGGCATGGAAACCACACGGACGCCGATACCTTTTTCACGGAGCAGCTTGGCAGCGCCGAGAGCCAGATTGACCTCAGAACCGGTAGCAAGCAGGATAAGAGCGAAATCTTCATCCTCATCAATGACATAGGCCCCCTTGGAAACATCCACTTTGGCAGCCTGTTCAGCAGTGAAGGGAGCCAGATCCTGACGGGTCATGAGCAGAGCCACAGGACCGTCGGCTTTAAGGGCCTCAGCCCAGGCACCTGCGACTTCGTGGGCTTCAGCAGGGCGGAGTACGGTCACGCCGGGAATGCTGCGGAGCATGGCGATCTGTTCGATGGGTTCGTGGGTGGGACCATCTTCGCCGACGTAGAAAGAGTCGTGGGTGAAGATGTAGATCTGGTGCAGCTTCTGGATGGCAGCCAGACGGATGGCGGGCTTCATGTAGTCAGAGAAGACAAAGAAGGTTGAGGTGTAGGGGATGTTCAGACCGGTCAGAGCCATACCATTGGCGGCAAGTCCCATGGCAAATTCACGGATACCGAAATGCAAGTTGCGTCCGGCATAGTTTTCGGCAGAGAAGTCACCGCCCACTTTCAGATTGCTCTTGGTGGAGGGAACAAGGTCGGCGGCACCGCCGAAAAGAGCGGGAACCAGCTCAGCAGCCTTCTGCAGAATGGTACCGGAGGAAGCACGGCTGGCAACAGGCTTGTCAACAGGAGCAGCAGCCATGAGCTGAGCGGTGATGTCAGCGGGGACCTCCCGTTTGACCAGAGCATTGATCTTGGCGGCACGGGCGGCATCAGCGTTGACGAAAGCGTCATATTTGGCGTTCCATTCTGCTGCGGCGGCGGCAAGTTCCTTGCAGCGGTTGTCGCAGTAGGCTTTCACATCGGCATCGACGGTGAAGTTGCCTTCGATGCCCACATTGGCTTTGAGAGCGGCGATCTCTTCGTCACCCAGGGGTTCGCCGTGAGCAGAGGCTTTGCCCTGCTTGTTGGGAGCACCGTAGCCGATGGCAGTCTTGCCGATGATCAGAGTGGGACGGCCGTCGCTCTTCTGGGCTTCAGCCAGAGCGGCATCGCACTGGGCGGCATCATTGGCATTGGCAATGCGGAGCACACGCCAGTTGTAGGCTTTGAAACGGGCTTCCACATCTTCGGAGAACGCAAGATCGGTGGAGCCTTCGATGGTGATGGTGTTGTCATCGTAGAAAACGATCAAATTGTCAAGTTTCAGGTGTCCTGCCAGAGAAGCGGACTCACTGGTACAGCCTTCCATCATACAGCCGTCACCGGAAATGACGTAGATCTTCTGGTCGGCAAGACCGGCTTCATCCAGCCCGGTGTCGGCACCGAAGTGTTTGAGAGCCATAGCCATACCGACAGCAGAGGAAAATCCGCTGCCCAGAGGTCCGGTGGTGACATCGACACCTGCGGTGTGACCGAATTCAGGATGACCGGGAGTCAAACTGCCCCACTGACGGAACTGCTTGATCTGCTCCATAGTCATGCCTTCATAGTTGAAGAGGTGGAGCAGACTGTAAATCAGCATGGAACCGTGCCCGGCGGAAAGGACGAAACGGTCACGACCGATCCATTTGGGATCAGCAGGATTGTGGCGCAGATATTTATCCCAGAGGGTGAAGGCATAGTCGGCACAGCCGAGGGGCATACCGGGATGTCCGGACTTTGCTTTCTGGATCGCTTCGGCAGCCAGCACACGGATCGTGTTGGCACTTTTTTTTGCCAAATCAGGATTGTACATTGTGTTTCCTCACTTTTTTTTGTTTTTTTACTGGAAAATTCCAAGATTGTATGTTATCTTTATAAAGTAACACTAATTTTGATCAAAAACAAGTTTTTTTCTTAAAAAAATGACGGAACGTTTTATCACATCTACTTTGAATCGCCGTGAGGAGGCTAAAGAAGTCACACTCCGGCCCCAGCATTTTTCTGAATTCCCCGGACAAAACCGGATCAAAGAGCAGCTGGAACTTTTTGTACAGGCTGCCAAAGAGCGTGAAGAGGCTTTGGATCACATTCTCCTTTGCGGTCCCCCCGGACTGGGAAAGACCACCCTTGCCTATATCGTCGCCAACGAATTGGGTTCTTCTCTGAAAAGCTCCAGCGGTCCTGCCATCGAAAAACCGGGAGATCTGGCTGGTCTGCTTACTGCTCTGGAACCGGGAGACGTACTCTTCATCGACGAGATCCACCGCCTGAGCAACACTGTTGAAGAGTATCTTTACAGTGCCATGGAGGATTTTTTTATAGACATCATGCTGGAACAGGGCGCAGGCGCCCGTTCAGTGCGCCTGTCGGTTCCCCGTTTCACCCTGATCGGCGCCACCACACGGCAGGGAATGATCACTGCGCCTCTGCGTGCCCGTTTCGGAATGAATATCCGTTTGGACTACTACGATCAGGAAAGTCTTCAGGCGATCATCAAGCGTTCAGCAGAGATCCTCAAGGTCAGGATCGAACCCGAAGGAGCTAAAGAGATCGCAGGGCGATGCCGGGGAACGCCCCGTATCGCCAACAATCTCTTGAGACGTGCCCGGGATTACGCCCAGATCAAAGCTGATTCCGTTATCACAGGCGAAGTCGCCGAAGCAGCATTGGAGCTGCTGCAGATAGATACAGACGGTCTGGATGAAATGGATATCCGCATACTGGAAACCATTATCGTCAATTTCAGGGGCGGGCCTGTGGGATTGAAAAATATTGCCGTTTCCGTCGGCGAGGAAGAGGACTCAATAGAGGAGGTATATGAACCTTTTCTCATACAAAAGGGACTTCTGACCCGTACTCCGAAAGGACGGGTCGCAACACCAAAAGCCTGGCGGAAACTGGGGTTGAAATCCCCGGGAACTCAAGGGGAGCTCTTTTGAGAGCGGGCAAGATGAAGAAATAATGTGGTAATTGCAAAGGAGAGGATTATATGGACAGCAGTGCATTGCGGAAACTCCTGAAACTTCAGGAAGCTGATATGAGATCAAAGGACATGGAGACCAGACTTGAAACACTCCCGAAAGAGATGAACAACCTCATTGCTCAAAGGGACAAGATCGCCGCCGGAACTGCGGCAGCCGTCACCGTGGTCAAAAAAATCAAACTCAGGATCCAGCAGGACGAAGACCTTATCGCAGAACTTGAAAGCGCCAGCGAAAAACTGCGGCAGCAGAGCGCCATGGTCAAAAAGAATAATGAGTATCAGGCCATGCTCAATGCCATTGAGCTCAACAAGAAAAAAATCAGTGAAGCTGAAGAGCGTATCCTTGCCGCAGCCGATGAGCTTGCAGAGGCAAAAAAATCCGGGGCAAAAATCAAATTTGCCAACGATGCCGAAATCAAGAATCTGCGTGTTGAGTTTGAAGAACTTTTCAACTTTTCAAAGGTGGTCAAAGAAGAGATCGCAAAACTCAAGGCGGAACGTCCCGATCTGATCCGTGATATTCCCCCTGTTCTTCTTTCAGCCTACGAGTCTCTCAGAACCAACAAAGAGGGAGCTCCTCCTCTGGTCACAGCTGACAATGAGATCTGCGGTCACTGCCGCCTCAAGATCACAGCTCAGACCGCAGTTGCCATCAAACGCGGCGAGATCGCTCATTGCGACAACTGTCAGTTTTTGCTTTATGATCCGGAGTCGCTCCAATCTTGAAAAATATTCCCGGCATCCTCTTATTATGGAACAATTTTCTGAACAATTTCTGAGAGATGTGGTGTTCCGCGGCATTGAATCAGATGAACTTGACTACAAAGCCGCCCAATCCTGGACCGCCCTTACCCGGGGAGGCAGAGGAAAAATCATCCGCCACCTGACAGCTCTTGCCAACACCAAGGGGGGATTTCTGGTGGTCGGCGTAGGCGAAGACGCTGCAGGACGTCCTTCGCTCCATACCGGTGTCAGCGATGAAGAATGTGCCTCCTTTGATCCATCGACCGTCGGAACTTTTGTCAACCGCTGCGTGGAACCGCCCATTGATTTCACCATTGAGCGCCCTCTGATCGATGGCAAACGTTATGTGATCTTTATTGTGAAACCCTTTTCCCAACTGCCCCATGTCTGCTGCAACAGCGTGGATACGGAACTGACTATGGGAGTCTTCTATATCCGGACTCCCGAAGCCTCCAGCCGTCCGGCGACCCGTGCCATTGAAATGCAGCAGCTGGTCCAGCGTGCCATGCGGAACCAGCGGGAACAACTTGCCCGGGTCCTGCGGGGGATACTCTACGAATCAGGGACCTTCCACGGCACGACCTCTCAATCCCAATTCACAGACACCGTCAACTCCTCTGCAGAGTTTTTCAAAAGGCGGAAAAATCCCTCAAAAGAAAGCTGTATCCTTCAGCTTTCTCTTCTCCCGGAAACTCCCGCCTCTTTTGACCTGACCGGCTTGCGCAAAGCCGCCATTGAAGCATGGCGTTGGAACCCCGGGTTTGATTTCTTCGACGGAGAAAATATTGAAGATGCTTATCTGACCAACGTCTCTCTGCGCTTCATGGCATCAAAAGGCAACTGGATGTGGCAGATCTACAAAACAGGACTCTTTCACTGCATCGGAGCATTTCCTCCAGGAAACACCCTTGACGGTGAACTCCTCAGGATATGGAGTCTCTGTATCACAAGCTTTATCGGGCGTCTCTACGCCGCTTTGGGACAACAGGAAGAGCAATTTCTCATAAAGGTCGAACTTTTCAACGTTGAAAATCTCTCCCTTGTCTGCGCTCCCGGTACTCCCGGAACGTGCAAGATCGGCAAGATAGAATTTGAATTCAGCCGCAGTGCAGCAGACCTTGCCGCAGGAAGCGCCGCTCATGCGGCAAGACTCCTCAAGGGGATCGGTGAACGCTTCAATCTCACCGATGCCCAGCTTTCCCGTCTGACAGCTCCATGTTCCGAAAGTGAAGGTATGCTCCGATGATCAAACCTGCCGGAACCCCCTTTGATGAACCTTTGGAGGAGATGGAAGATTTTTCCCTTGAAGAGTTTGAGGCCGATTACGAAGTTGTCCCCGATGAGGAATTGCATGAAGAGTTCCGCAGCGAGTGTGACAGTTTTTTCGCCCCCGGGGGAACTCTTGAATCCAGAGCTGCCGATGCCAAACTCAAGTGCGAACTGCGCCCCCAGCAGCGCGCCATGGCAAACGCCATTGCGGATGCCCTCTGCAGCGGCGAGCATCTGTGTGTTGAAGCCCCGACCGGAGTGGGAAAAAGTTTTGCCTATCTGGTTCCCCTTGTCTACCGTGCCAGACGCCATTGCCGTCCTGCCATTATCAGCACTGAGACCATCAATCTGCAGGAACAGCTGATAAGCAAAGACATCCCCTTCCTCAGCACCCTTTTAGGCATTGAAATCAAAGCCTCCCTTGCCAAAGGGCGCCGCAACTATCTCTGCCGCCGCCGCTTTGCCATGCTTTCGGGAGAACAGAAAGACATGCTTCTGCCCAATCCTTCACTTGCTCTTGACATCGAAAGAGTCGCCAATGCACTTGAAAGGGGAGCAGCAGGGGCACGGGATGACTTTTCCTTTCATGTTGACAAAGAGGTCTGGAACCTTGTCTGCTGCGAAAGCGGCAACTGCCTGAAAAACAAATGTCCTTACTTCAGAAGCTGCTGTTATTTCAAAGCACGGCGGGAGTGGGAGCAATCCGACATCATCGTTGCCAACCATGCGTTGTTCTTTACCGATCTTGCCATGCGCTGCATGGAGGGCTCCGCAGGGGCATTGCTCCCCAACTATGGCGTTGTGCTTTTTGATGAGGCGCATACCCTTGAGGAGTCCGCCTCAAATCATCTGGGGGTGCGGCTTTCCCGCCCGCTGGTGGTCAGTATGCTCAACCGGATCTACAATCCTGACAACGCCAAAGGGCTCCTTATGCGTCAGCAGGGCGTTCCTCCGGAACTCCGGGGAAAAGTCGCAGAAGCAAGAGATGAAAGCTACGGTTTTTTCGGAGCTTTTGAAGAGCTGCTCAACAGGCACAACGAAACAGCTCTGGAGATCACTCACCCTGAAAATTTCATCGACAATCTGACCCCAAAACTCATGCGGCTTGCCTCAGGATTGCAAAATCTGGCAGACGATGAAGATGATGACGACACCTCTTTCAAAACAGAAATAGACTCCATGATCTCCCGCTGCAGGGAAACGGTGGATGGACTTGATGCTTTCATGCACCGGACCATTCCCGATGCCGTCTACTACGCTGAAGATGATCAGGGCGGTGTTGCCCTTAATGCAACGCCTCTCAACATCGCACAGATCCTTTCGGATATTCTTTTCAATCAGGATTTCACCGTTGTTTTATGCAGTGCCACGCTGACCGTGCGCAACCGTTTTGACTACTTTATCAGCAGAACAGGCTTTTCCGGCAGGACACTGCAGTTGGACTCTCCCTTTTCCCCCTCACAGGCAAAGATCCGACTCATACGCAGTCTGCCTGACCCCAAATCACGGGAGTACCGTGAAGCCCTGGCAGATGAGATCTATTCTGCGGTCGAACTCACAGAAGGCAAAGCCTTTGTCCTTTTCACCAGCTATGAACTGCTGCGGTACTGTCAGGAAAATCTGCGCAACGATTTTATGGATCATCGCTGGCAGCTTCTTGTTCAAGGCAGCGGCAGCAGCCGTTCACAACTGCTGAGGGAATTCAAAGAGGATGTGAATTCAGTCCTTTTCGGCACGGACAGTTTCTGGACCGGAGTGGATGTTCCGGGTGAAGCTTTGAGTCATGTCATTATCACAAAACTGCCATTTGCCGTACCGTCACATCCTCTCATCGCTGCCCGGATGCGAAAAATAGAGCGCGAAGGAGGCAACTCATTTTCCGGATATTCTCTGCCCGAGGCGGTTTTGAAATTCCGTCAGGGCGCAGGAAGACTGATCCGCAACAAGGATGACAAAGGATTTATCACCATCCTTGACCCGAGAATGATCACCCGGAGCTACGGAAGAATGTTTCTGGAGTCTCTACCCTACTCAAGCGAGATAATCTGATTTGAAAAATCAGCTTTCCGGAGTTATATTTACAAAATGTGAGGTAATTTCAAAAGTCATTCAAAAAATGGCAAAGATGCCATTCGCAAAGAGCTGTAAAGGGTAGTTTGAGGTTGCTACCTGTAAGGTAACAGCCGAAAACGCTCCCTTTATCAGATCGAAGCGAGGGCGCTTTGACAAT
>JAFTIE010000251.1 GCA_017457065.1 Lentisphaeria bacterium | reverse complement strand
TCGGCTGTTACCTTACAGGTAGCAACCTCAAACTACCCTTTACAGCTCTTTGCGAATGGCATCTTTGTCATTTTTTGAATGACTTTTGAAATTACCTCTATCAATGTCGACAAAAAGTTTGGGGAATGAAGGAAGAAAAGGTCAGGAGTACCACAAAAAGGCAAAAAAAATGGCATCTCCAAGGGGAGTCGAACCCCTGTTGACGGGATGAGAATTTATTTCTTTGCTTCAAAATGCGGGTTGCTCATACTATAGCTCATATTTGCGATCCGGCTGACAGTTTCGATGTCACGGGCGTAAATGTCCTCAACTGCTGACGATTCATGGCCCGTTATCCGGCGTAAAGGTTCGCCGACAACACCGTGCTCCTTAAACCAGGTGATTGCGCTGCCGCGGAGACTGTGGAAGCTGGCTTTGCCTTCCGCCGTGTCTGTTATGTTCAGCTTTTCAATGAAGCGGCTGAAACTCACGGAAAAGGCTGCATTGGTGGTATAGCCCAGAGCTTTGACGAGGGGTTCTTCTGAGGTGTCTCCCGGCTGGATCAGATTTTCGTCACGCAGAAATTTCTCCAGCTCCGGCATGATCGGAGCGCACACCCATTTATTGAACCTTTTGGTTTTTCCCGGCTGCACGACGATGACTTTGCGTTCAAAATCAAGCATCGCAGGCGTCATACGGGCACAGGTCTCCAGACGCTGGGCGGTCCAGCGGCTTAACATCGTCATCAGGCGGATCAGAGGCGTACCTGCAGCTTTGATCCTTTCGATTTCATTGTCCGTCAGGTTCCGGTGACTGTCTACTTCTGTCACTCTGCGGGGAATAATCGATGCAAAGGGGCTGGCTTCAAGTCCCGCCTCGATCAGGCAGCAGCGGAAAACAGTGTTCAGGATGCTGCGGGCGTTGTTGTATGTCTTTCCGTTTCCGCCTGCGTAATGGATATTCAGATAATCCAAGGCAAGTTTGGGGGTTACCAGGTCAGCGTACTTGACGCCGATACGGTCGCAGAATTTGACCCAGATCTTCCGGTGGTTCTCTGACAGCGGCCGCTTCTGGAGGGCACACTCCCACATCTTATCGATGCGGATGCTCCCTCGGCGGTGTCCTTCTTCCGGAACCGGCACCAGCAGCGCAGAGGGCGCAGGAGGCATCATTTCGGCAAAGTCACGGGCAATCACACGGGCACCCTTTGCCACGCGGACACGGCTCATGTATTCATCATGCAGCGTCTTTGCGTGATCCTTGTCATGGGTCTTGAGTGACCGGGTGACTATTCTGCCGTCGGTATCACGAAAATATACATACCAGACGTTGCGCATCTTGCGGAGGGCCATTATTCTGAACAGATTTTTGTTTTTCTGCTTATTTGGGAGGCTATATAGCAGAGACAAATGAGTATCATTCCGTGCAAAAATGCGTACTGCCCCCAGCTGCTGAAATTCAGCATTACATAGTTTTCTTTGCCATCAAGATAACAGAAGGTGGCAATAATGTGTATTACAAATCCTGAAAGTGTGATCAGTATTGCCAAGACCATCATAACAATCGGAAATATTGCCGGCTTGTGACTTTCAAACGGTAAAATCATGATTTTTTCTCCACATTGGCACTCAAGTCTCTGGTTGTAGTGCTCAGGACCTAATTCATAAGCGGTTCCGCATTGAGGACAGGTGTATTTCATTTTTTTTGAGGGTCCTTTTTTTGTTTTTATTTGTTCTCTGCTGCTTTTTTTTCGCCCATGGCGGCGATGATTTCGAGGAAATCGTATTCCGAGACCAGTTTCAGAGCACTGCCGTTTTGCTTTTTATATATCGCGTCGTTTATCTTGTTGCCGTAATTGCCGCAGCTCCAGCCCTTACTTGCACGCGAACCGACGACAAGATAGTTCACTTCGTTGGTCATAATATCCGTGCTTGCAGCCCCCAGGCGTTCGACCAGATCTTGAAGCTGGTCACGGGAAGCACACTCGAATTTGCCTGTAAAACAATAGGTTTTTCCGGCAAATTCAAGCTCTTTCACTTCATCGCAGAAGCTCATGTTTGTTTTTCCGTCGGCAGGCGCTGCAGCCTGCACGACCGGGTTCAGCTCTATCTCAACATCCAGTTTTGCTCCACAACATGGGCAGAGCACTCTTACGCTGCGCATTATTTTGTCTCCTTGATGATCTGGTAGGCTTTGACTTTGCTTTCTGGGGGGAGGTCACTTGCCATCAGGGCGTCAAGGATCCGTGTGATCCTTCCCTCACTTGAATGGATCCCGCCCGTGATCACGCCGCTGTTGGTGCCGTTATTGATCGTTGGCGCATTCACTGTGCCGCCGGTCAGCTTGATTTCAGCACGGGGAAACATCTTGTCAAAGGTGCCGATGGTCAGACCGTCAGCAGTTCGTTTGCCGGAAAGCAGCCGATTGATTGTCGGGTGGTCAACGTTTAGGGCATCGGCAATCTCTTGCTGTGTTTTACCTTGACCGCTGTTATATTCTGTCTTTAGATGCTCTAAAATCTGATCTGACAACATTTTTTAATCCTCCTGGTTATCTATAATTTAGCAGAAAAATTAAAAAAAATCAAATTATATTCACATTTCAACTTGCAAATTGTGTTTACTGGAATTATTTTATAACAAGTGTTACAAGGAGGTTTATATGAGCTTGAAGATTCAGAAGGACGGCAAGGTGGTTATTGCGTATCGTGCCACATTGGAAGAAGTGAAGGTATTTGAGGAGGTGCGGCAGGCGTTGAAGCGGTCAAACAAATCTGACTTGATCCGCTTTTTGGTATCTGAAGCACATGAAAAAATTTTGTCTCAAAATATACCAGCTGGTACAAATTAAAGGAGCGACGGTATGAAAAAGATTTACAGTTTCTTAGATGATCGGGGGGCTCTCTGGGTGTGCTGCGGAGAGTGCAAGAGAGGATTCAATGGAGACAAAACCTGCGGGGCAGGGATGCACCGGGCGCCTTCTTCTGCCGGTTGCTTTGGCGGGACGCCATTGCCGGAAGTGGCAGAGCAGTTAAAGGCTCAAACAGGGGGGACAGCAGTATAATGAGAAAAATATTTCATTTTCTGAGGAAACACTGGAAAGCTGTTGTGGTCGCTGCTGCGGTGAGTTCCGGTCTGGATCTGCTTGATGCTGTTCTGGGAAAACATTACAAGGAGTCTTTTATTGGCTGCTTTTTTGCAATTTTTGTTTTAGCATATTGTCTGTCGGATGCGATTGGAAAGCGAGGTGACGTATGACTGAGGAACAGGCGCGGCGGGCTTTGGCGGCTTTGCCCACGGATGCGGAGCAGGGCAGGGATGCCGCCCGAAGATACTGGGCTGCCGGAACATGGGCGGAATTCCTTGTTTCCGGTTATGACTTCTCGGCGGTCTTCGGGAGCGTGTGGGCAGAATCCTTCTGGAAGACGATCGATGCCCTGCGGACTCTGGATCCGGAGAGTGAGCGGCGAGATCTTGCTCTTGCCGAAGAAAAGTACCGGCGGGAGCTGCTGGCGAAAGAGGAAGAACGCCGACGCGAGGCCGCTGAACGGAAATCACGGAAGAAGCGGCCGAACCCGCAAGTCAGGAATCCGCTTCTGCCTGTTCCGAAGCTGCTGCCGATGGTCAGCAGCAGCCGGTGGAAAAGTCAGACCAGTCGGACGTTTCGGACCGGTCGGACACACCGGTAACGGATAAGTACGGATAGGTACGGATAAACAAGAAAATAAAGGAACAAGAAAAATGATGACGGAAGAACAGATCAAGACGATGATCAACCTTGTCAAACGGCAGGGGTACATCGCCGGGCAGCTGGATGTCTCAACTATGATCCAGAACAAGATCGACGACTTTGCAGGCGCTCCGGCGGATGAGATCCTTGCCGGGCTGGCAGCGGCGCTCCATGAACATGCCGCAGAGGCTTCGGAAGAACTCAAAAAAGAAACGGAAGCCTTTGAAAAAGAATTGCAGGAGGCGGCAGAAAATGACTGATCTGCGGAAAAAGGCAATAGATACTTGCAATAAGGCTCTGGAAGTGCTGATTGCCGCATACACTGTCCTGAAACAGCAGAGGGTCGCTGCCGTTACAGCCGGGAAGGATGATCCGGAACTGCGGCAGATGATCCGGAAGATTGGGCGAACCGGTGCCACTGTGGACGTGCTGATGGAATGGGCGAACTCTGAAAAGTTCCCTGAGACCTTAGTCCAGCGGGGACTTGAGATCCTGAAGGCAGAGATGGAAGAACTGGGCTTTTGTATGGAGGGCGCGAAAAAATGATCGAGACAAGAGACTATCCGGTTCCGCTGACGGAAGAGGAGTTGAAGACGACTGCCGACTATGTGGGGCTGATCCACAAGCGCATCCAGGAGAAAGAGGCGGCGTTTGAGGAGGTCCGGCAGGAGTATAAGGCTTCTATCAAGGAGCTGCGCTCAGGACTTGCGGCGCAGCTTGAGAAACTTTCCACCCGCCGGGAGGTCCGGGAGGTGGAGCTTGAAATCATCTACAACTCCCCTGAGAAGGGGATGAAGCAGATCTTCCTCAACTCTACCGGCGCCCTGATCGATACCGTGGAGATGACCGCCGATGATGAACAGGATCTCTTTGCCGATGCTGAGAGCCGGGAGGAGTCGGACGGATCGGACGGATCGGACGAGTCGGAGGAGGAGGATCGGGAGAACCCTGCCCCGGAGGGGGTGGGGGAAACCGGCGGCGCAGTGTGCCACAAATGCCGGAACTTCGAGCGGATCGTTGTACATATCGGACATGACCCGATCTGCCTGCCATGCCTGGAGAAGCGCAACAGGAAGTACATTGCCAAGCTGGACGAACTTGAGGCACACTGGAAGGAACAAGACCGGTGCCTTGAGTTCCGCGCCATTACCTCAGAGAGCTGGGACACCACCTGTTTCTCTTTCATGATGCCCTCAGGGGCGTGGGGGAACCCGATCTATTGCATCGGGGACCACCGGAAGGAGAGCAGCGAAGCCGCTATTTTTAAACAGACACTTGTTTTTCGCGGGTTTATCAAAAATCTGATCCCCGGCGTGCCGGAGGAGGTTCAGGAGAACCCCGCGCCTGAAGTGGTGGCGGATGGTCCCTGCTGCTCTGTTTGCGGCGGTTACGGCAAACTTTACCACATCAACTACGGAAAAAAGATCTGTTCCCCTTGTATGCTTAAACTGCCCCAGGAGAAGCGGGTCAAAGAGCTGCTGGAGTCAGGGCACCCCTTCAGCTTCCGCGCCTCCGCAGGGTTTGGGAATACCAGCGAGAATAATGACACCACAAACTTCCGCTTTATCGATCATTCCCCCGAAGCTGCGCCGGAAGAGCCGTGGCGCGTGCGCTCCTGGGGTATGGGTATCTGGCGGCCGGGAAATTTTCTCGATGAAGGCACTCCCGCCTATGAATTCTATCAGCTCCTCCAGCTTAATCCAAACGGAACTGAAAACTAAAAACAGAAAGGGTCAAAAAATGGTACGTCCGGGTAATTACAACTACAACGCGAAGCATCAGAAGGATAATACGGGATTTCTTATCCTTGCCGCTATTCTGGGCATGGGGTTCCTTTTTTCAACGCTGGCGCTTATCGTGGCACTGCTGGCACTGTGCAGGTGATAATCGTGGACTGGATCATCTTCACTTTGACTTTTTGCGCCTTCCTTTTCGCAGGAGGGCTTTTTGTCGTTCTTTACCTCCGGTACCGGCACTGGGAAAAGGAACAGATCGCCCGGTCGCAGGAGTGGCAGAAGCGTTCTGCCGAGTTGCTGGCAGAATACCGGAAAGAGGTGTGCAATGGCAAAGAGACGACCGGCAAACATTGATGTGGATGTGTGTCAATCGCTCCTTGACGCAAATCCGGAGACCTTCAATGGCTACAGCATCCTTGCCGGGAAAGCCCTCTATCTTGCCCTTTTCGACTGCAGGACCGCCAGGCGGCTGCACGTCATGGGACGGACTATGAAGAAATGCGGCCATAAGAACTGGGGAGGAGGCGGGCAGAGATGAAGACTGTTTTTAGCTGTTACGGCTCTTTTTCCCAAGCTGAAGAGTGCCAGAGCTGCGACATCAGGAACTATTGTGAATCGTTCCGGAAGAACGACCTGCAAGGGGCTCTGGGGGAAAAGCGTTCCGATGCGGAGCTTGAGTCTGTGGCTGCCCTTGAACGGTTCGCCGATCTGCCTGCCGTCTACCAGGAGCCGGGGGGCGGCATTGGCTATGCCTTTCACGCTCTGGGGCAGTTCATCAGCTTTCTGATCACGCTGTCTCCTGCCGCCTTGCGGCTTCTAAAACTCAAAATAAAACATCCGGAATGGCGGGCGGCGCAGTTCGCCCGTGCTGCCGGAATAACTCTCCGAACACTCCGGAATAAAGAAAAGGAAATCACCAACAAAATGACCACACCCATACACTTTCTTGTTTTTATCGCAGGTCCTATGACGGGCTTCCCCGACTGGAACCGTGCCGCCTTTTATGAGGCGGAAGAGGTTTTGACTTCCGCTGATATTGAAAGTATCAACCCTGCCAGTCTTGCTTTTATTATCCCGGAGTATGCGCCCCATGAGATGTTTGTGGACACCACCTGTGCGCTTGTCAAGCACTGTCAGGCGGTCGTCCGTCTGCCCGGCTGGGAGACTTCAAAAGGCGCAAAGCTGGAAATGGCCGCCGCCGTCCGGAATGGTGTTCCCGTCTTTGACTGGGACGATAAAACCATCGCCCGGCTGGAAAAATTGAGAAAGAGTCTGCCATGAGTACCAAGTCTGAACAACTGAAAGAGGCTATGTGCTTCCGCTTCCGCTGGTTTGATACTTTGCAGTGTCTTCCCGAACCGGAACTGCGGCAGATGCTGGCTGCCATCAGAGAGTATGCAGAGAACGATCAGGCGCCGGAGTTCGGCGGGATCGCCGCTGCACTCTGGAACGAGTTTAAGACTTGCATTGACCACGACAAAGCGGAATATGCCACCGTCTGCGAGCGTAATCGTGCCAATGGCAGCAAGGGCGGAAGACCGAAAAAGCAAGAGGTTTTTGAAGAAACCGAACAAAACCCAGAAAACCCAGCGGGTTTTTGTGAAAACCAGTCGGTTTTTGAAAAACCCAGCGAAACCCAACTGAACCCAACCGAACCCAAAAAAGCCGATGTAGATTTAGATTTAAAAAAAGAAACATCTTCTAAAGAAGATGCAAAGAAAAAAAGTTTTTCTTTGAACCAAACATCTGAAAAAGTGGTCGTTTTGAAGCCGCTGGACTTCAGCCGCTGGGAAGAGTCTGACTTCATTGCCTCCGTTTATGCCGCTATCGGCAGAAATCAGGCGTTTGCGCCTTTCAGGGAGGAGTTCTGCCGGTACTGGCTGGAGCCTGACAAGAAGGGCCGCCCCCGCTTCAAGCTCCAGAAGACCTGGCAGACCGCCGGGCGCCTTGCCACATGGGCGAAGAAGGCGGGGAAGATGCCCGCACCTGCCGCCGCTCCGGAAAAGTCTCTTGACGAGCGGATCAGGGAACTGCAGGAGGCGTAACGAATGGACGCCCCCAAACTTGAGCAAGCCTTTCTGGCGGCACTGATCAGGGAAAATAATCTGATCGCCACCGCAAAGCTGCACGCCATCACCGAGCGAACCTTCACCGATGACCGCACACGGGACATCTGGAAGGCTCTGGCTGCCGAACTTGACGCAGGCAGACAGGCGGATCTGGTCACTCTCTCAGAGCAGCTCCCGACTTTGATCGTGGAGATCGCTGAGCTTGAGCTGGCCATTTCCACCACCGTCAACTTTTCCACCTGGTGTCGGAAACTCAAAGCCGCAGAAGCAAAGCGGGAGCTGCAGTATGCTTGCAGCTGCGCCGCAAAAGATGCCGAATCCAAAGAGGCGGATCCAGCTGAGATCATCCGGAAATTGACGGCGAGCCTTGAGACCGCACGGATCACCGCCGGAGGGCGGCATGTTCCCACTCTTGCCGAGGCGGCAGATGAGCTGAAGGCGAATTTGATCGCAGCCCCGCCGAAGCTGGTTCCCATGTTTCCCACGGGTACCACGGGAGACCAGTGCCGCTTACGCAAAGGGGAGATGTTCGTTCTGGGGGCAAGGGCAGGGGGAGGAAAAACCGCCCTTTGTGCCGCTGCCGTATGGGAGCAGCTCCAGGCAGGATTCAACGTCGCCTATTTCTGTACAGAGTCCAGCACGGCGGACATCCTTACCCGTATCGTGGCGGCGGCTTCCGGAATTCCCCACTATCTGCCCTCACGGGATCAGTACGCATTGATCCGCTTCAAGGAGCTGCTGACTTTTATTCTGGACAAATACCGGAAGCAGCTCCACATCTTCGGGAACGATGCGGGCGCCATTACGCCCTCTTTCATCCGGCAGCAGCTCCGTGCCGTCGAAGCCGACGGAGCGGCAGAAGTGGTCTATGTGGACTTCCTCCAGAACCTGAGCCCTGACCGGCGGCTGCGGTCGCCGCTGGAGGAGATCAACGCCTCTTTGCAGGTGATCCATGACACCCTTGCCGAGTTCAAGGCGGCGGGCATCATCGTCAGCCAGTTCAACCGCCAGAGCCAGATGGCAGGCGGGATCCCGGATCTCACCTGGCTGAAGGAGACCTCCAGCCTTGAGCAGCTTGCCCACACTGTCGCCTTCCTCTGGCGGGAGAAGGGCAAGAGCACAACGCAGCTTTATTCCGCCAAAACACGGAACTGCCGACCCTTCAGCATCGAGCTGTACTGGGCGGAAACGAAATTCAAGGCAGCCAAAGGAGACGACCATGGGGACACGGACACGACCGATGACGACCGAAGAGACTGAACGCTTCATCGAGGTGCTGAATTCCGCTCCGGAGTCAGAGCTGCCATACGCCGCTGCCGCAGCCATCGCGCTGGGAACCGGCGCACGGATCGGAGAAGTTTTGAGTATGCGGGTCAAGGATCTTTTTGCGCCGGACGGCACGCCGCTGGAGAGAGTGACCAGATCCGTCGAGAAGCGGAGGTCCGACGTCAGGCTGACCGTGCCGTTTCCGTGGGAGCGCATGGGCGCAGCTGTGATCCGCTGGCATCAGAAGAAGATCATCAAAGGGCAGGAGCAGATCTTCATCGGGCGGGACCGGAAAGTCTGCTATCGGCACCAGCAGAGCCTGCTGCAGCGCGCCGGACTGCCGGGGACCGGCATCGGCTTTCACGGACTCAGGAAAACTTGCCTGCTGCGCTTCTTTAACGCTTTCGCAAAAAAGTGGGATGTTACCACCGCATGGCGAAAGACACAGCACCTGGCAGGACACTCCAGAATAGACACCACTCTCATCTATCTGGACGCCGACCGCGACGGCGCTGCAGATCCGGAAATCCGGGCGGCGTGGCAGAATTAGTATCAGGTGATTTTCAGCAAATACAACAAATTCAGGGAGATTTGAGCATATATGAAGCAAAATCCAAAGACCACAAGCGAAAAAAAAGCCCTGACCGTGCAGGAGGCAGCCAGTCTCCTCAATGTCAGCACCAGCTACATCTATAAACTCTGCCGTAACAGGACTTTACCTGTCCTGAACACTCCGGGCATCATCAGAATCGACCGGGTCAAGTTCTTCAAATGGACCGGCGTGACCGATCCACTTAAAAATCAGGGAGTTAAAGGCGAATGAACAGCACTCTTTTTGCGTCCGGAGCCACCCCCACCCCCCCCGGTAGGTTCTCCCGAGGGGCGTGTGGGGAGTGGCGGTACGGAAACGTGCACGGAGGGTGCGTCGGAAAATTTGGAAAAAAGGGGGCGTGTGGAAACAACTTGAAAATTAGGGAGTTACGCAAAGTTGCGACCGCCTGCACGGGGGGTGTGCGGTGACGAGGGCTGAATTCATGCAGGCGACGGGGCTTTCACGGGGGCAGATGGACCGGGCGATCGCCAGGGCGAAGGCGGCACCCGGGGGGCGGGTGGAGCTGCCGCAGGTGCGTTGTGTGCTTTCTGTGACCAAGGCGGGGGAGGGGACCTTTGACGCCGTTGACTTGCAGCTTTCCCACGAAGTCGGGGAGGAGAGTGCTGCGCCGGTTGTCCCCTCCGGAGCCTTCCCCACGGCTGACCAGCTTGCCACTATGGCGAAGCCTGACCTTGAACGCTACAAGCTCCAGGCTGAGATCCTGAAGATCCGTCTGGCGACGGGCGAAGCCGAAGCCAAGATCCACGCCGAAGCCCTTGCCAAGATCACCGAGCAGATGGTGACGGTCCTCTCCGACGTCCGTGTGGGACTTGTGCGCCTGAAGCTCCCGGACACTGCCCTTGCCCAGATCCGGGGGCTCATCGATGCGGCGCTGGAGGCCCTTGATGCGTGACGCCTTGAGAACCATCTTTTCCGGAGTTGTCCCCCGAGCCCACATCGTCCCCGACCGCTGGGCGTCGGGCAATCTTGTCTTTCCTGCGACCGACCCGGTGCCGGGTCCCCTTGACCTTGCCCGCAGCCCTTACCTGATCGACGTGCTGAAGGCGTGGGAGCTGCTCCCCGGGCAGGGGCTCAAGAAGCTCTGCGCCGTGGGTCCCCAGCAGACGGGCACGACCCTGACGTGGCTGGGGGGCTTGCTGTGGTCCCTTGACATGGATCCCGGAACATCGTTGATCTACTACACAT
>JAFTIE010000250.1 GCA_017457065.1 Lentisphaeria bacterium | reverse complement strand
TCTGACTGTTGCCCGTCCTGTGCTGGCGGAAAAAAATCCCAAAGCCCCCTGGCTGCTGCTTTCAAAAAACGGCAGGAAACTCAATCGGGAATGGGTTTGGAGCATCGTTCAGGAGGCTGCGCTCAGAGCCGGTATCAATGGCGGCGTACATCCCCATACGCTCCGGCACAGTTTTGCGACCCATCTGCTTTCTCACGGAGCAGATCTGCGCTGTATTCAGGAAATGCTTGGACACAGCGATATTTCAACGACTGAGATCTACACCCATGTGGATCCCAATGGTGCTCTGGCTGTTTTGAGACGTCTGCATCCCAGACGATGACCTTATAATGGAGTGGACTTTCAGTGAATAAATCATTTAATTTCAAAGAATGCCGCAAATTTTTCACCATGAAGCGGCGCTGGTTCCCGCTTTGGATCCTTGATTGGTATATCCTGCGTGAATTTCTGGTCAAGTATTGTATCCTGATGCTGGTTTTTATCATACTTTTCATATTGAGTGACGTTTACAACAACATCGCTGATTTTCTTGATGCAGAGGCACCGTATGGTATGATCGTCAGGTTTTTATTGATGAAACTCCCGGGAAACATCCGGTTCATTCTGCCGGTTTCCATGCTGCTCGGCTGTATGTGGTGCATGGCGACCTTCGGTAAAAATCTTGAAATCACCGCCATGCGTGCTTCCGGAGTCTCTCTCTTCCGTTGCGGCGTTCCCATATTGCTTGTGGGAGTCATTGTGACCGGAGTCAATATCTATTTTAATGAATTTTTGGTACCGCATACAGAAAATATTGCCGAACGCATACATGCCACTACTGCTGAGCGGCGCAAAGATGTCCGGCATCTGTTGGCTTACCGCAGTCCTGATGGCAAACGCCACTGGCTTTTCCGGTCTTTTATTACAGGGGAAGTGCAGAATCATGTGACTTTGAGAACTTTTTGGAACGAATCTTTGATCCGTCAGTTTATCGGAGATCCCGCTTCTCCCCGGGCGCAGGAAGTTATCAAGCGGGTCCTGCCTGCTCACTCCCACAAGATATTGTCGCTGGGGAAGGGACAGAAAGAGGCTCTCTTCAAAGCTCTCAACGGCAGAAAAATCGATATATTCGCTCAAAGGGTCCACTACAACAAAAAACACAGAGTCTGGACATTTGAAAATGGGCATTTCATCAGCTTTGACCGAAAAGATGAGTACGACAACTCCGCCAGCCGGGGGACATCTCAGGTCCATAAAGAAGAAAAATACGCACTTGCAGTTTTTCATCGTGATCAGATCCCTGAACGTCCCGATGACATCAGTAACGCTGTCCGGGAAAAGGATGATCTTTCAACTACGGTCATCCTTGATCTTGTCAGGCGGAATCCCAATATGCCTGAGCGGGTCCGTAATATCTACATGACTTTGTTCTATTACCGCATCTCTTTTCCGCTGGCATGTCTGATCGCTGTTTTTCTCGGTATCCCTCTTGCGACCCGGAACGAAAGGACCGGCAGTTTGCTGGCGGTGATTTCCGCTGTGGTCATCATCGTTATTTACATCGTTATTGCCCAGGTGTTTATGATTGCCGGTAAGGCGGGATTTGTTCCGCCCTTGATTGCCGGAACTTTGCCTACGGCAGCTTTTATCATTTTCGGTATTTGGCGTGTCTTTTTTGACCGTCACTGACCGCAATAATTTTTCCGGAGTTTCAAGTGCAGCTGTTTGATACCCATTTTCATTATTCAGGTGAAGCATCTCCTGCGGAATACCGCAGCAAGATCCTTACCGAGGCTTTAGGAGCAGGGGTTTTCCCCTCAACTTTGGAGCTGAACGCCGTGGGAGGCGATTTTTTGGAAAGTCTCCGGGCGAGAGAGTTCGCCCATGCAGTTCCCGATTGTATATTTTCAGCAGGTGTCCATCCCGGCAGTGCAGAAGGTTTTTCCGGTGATATCAGTGAGTTTGAGATCTTTCGCAACGATCCCCTCCTTGCTGCTGTGGGAGAACTTGGTTTGGATTATTATTACACCCCTGAGACTGCAGAAAAACAGCGCAAGGTCTTTGCCGGTTTTCTCAAACTTGCTCTTGAATGGAATAAACCGGCGATCGTCCATCTGAGAGATCAGGGGGATGATGCAGCGTTCCGTGACGGCATGGCTCTGCTGGAGGAGTTTGTTTCTTCCGGCGGGCGCTTTGAGGTCCATTGTTTTACCGGCAGCTGGGAGTGGGCAGAAAAGATCCTGGAGCTTGGAGGATATATCGGCATTACAGGAATGGTCACGTTCCGCAAGGCCGGGAACATCCGTGAAACGGCGCACCGCCTTCCTGCCGACAGGCTGCTCCTTGAAACTGATTCGCCTTATCTCGCCCCCATTCCCTATCGGGGAAAAGAAAATCATCCGGGATATCTGGGGCTGATCGCTGCCCATGTCGCAGAGATCCGCGGCGTTTCCATCAGCGAACTTTGTCAGATTGCCTGTTCCAACAGCAGACGTTTTTTCGGCGTTGAAGGGCGGGAATTGCAAACTTTGAAAAAGGAGGATTTCTATGGTTGATTCTGAGCTCTCTCAGATTTTCTGGGGAAGATGCGCTTTTGGTTCCGGAGTATTTCTTTATCTGCTCATTGGGATTCTTTCCTTTGCCGCATCACCTGAAAGAGTGACGAAGTTTGAAGCCTTGGCACGAAATAAGTGGATAGGGCTTTTCGGCGGATGGATCGCTCTGGCATTGTGTGTTCCTCATGCCGTAGTGGTCTCTCCGGCATTTCTTCTGCCATTTTTATGGCCCATTGCCATTGTGGTTCCTATCCTCGGTTTTTTCTTTGTGGATTATCCGGCTGCCCGTGCCGCAGGCGGCTTGCTCATATTGCTGGGCTATTCATTGGTCCACTATACCTTTGATTTCAGGACTCCCGGTTTTCCGGTCTTTGCTTTTCTCGGATGGTTTACAGGTATCGCAGGAATCTGGATTTCAGGAAAACCCTGTGCCTTGAGGGATTATTTCAGAATGGTGTGCCGCAAAAAACAGTTCCGGCTGATTTGCGGAGGTGTCTGGAGTATGGGCGTATTAATGGCACTCTGGGCATTGTTCATGACCCGTGAGGGAGGTGTACAGTGAGTTTTGATCTTCAACTTTTTGCTGCTGAGTGTCATGTGGCTGATCCCGAAGTTTTTTGCCGCCGCTGTGAAGAGTTGCGGCTGCTTCTGGAAGAGACCAATAAGCATGTCAATCTGACCCGGATCACCGGAAAAGAGGAGTTCGACCTTAAACATGCGGCAGATTCTCTGGTCATTGCCAGATTTTTTCCGGAGGTGACATCCGGCTCTCACCGCATTGCCGATTTGGGATGCGGTGCGGGTTTTCCTTCACTCATACTGGCTCTGGCTTATCCGGAACTTCAGATCACAGCCATCGACAGCACACAGAAAAAATTGCGTTTCGTTGAAAGTGCCGCACAGACATTGGGCTTGAACAATCTGAGGACAGTCCATGGCAGGATCGAGGAGCTGAACCGTCAACAGGAGTTCCGCCGCCGGTTTGACATTGTTACGGCACGGGCTGTGGCTGAATCTCCTAAACTTGCCAAAGCGGCTTCAGGATTTCCCTGTAAAGGCGGCAGGTTTATTTTTTACAAAACTCCAGGGCAGGCTTCTGAGGAGCTGCCTGTTCTTGGAAAAGAGTGGCAGATGACTCCGGAGTTCGAATTGCCGGGCTGCGGAGCGAGAGTTATGGTTTTCTCAGAAAAATTTTGATTTTTTTTGAAAAAGGGACTTGAAATATTAAAAAAGTTGTGTTATAATAGTACCAGGTAGCAGAAATAATGAATGAATACCAGAAAAATGAGATGTTAGTCGAGGCTGAAGGCTTGGTCAAGATCTATCGCGGCCGCCAGGTAGTCCGGGGTGTCTCTATAAATGTCCGAGCCGGAGAGGTCGTTGGACTTCTTGGTCCCAATGGAGCCGGCAAGACAACCAGTTTCTATATGGTCATGGGATTGATCCGTCCCGAGGCAGGAACCGTCAGTTTCCGCGGTGTTGATGTTACCCACATGCCTATGTATCTGCGTGCCCGCATGGGAATGGGATATCTGGCGCAGGAACCTTCCATTTTCCGTAAGCTCACCGTTGAAGAAAATATTATGGCGATTCTCCAAACTCTTGATATTTCAAGGTCGGAACGCAAAGAACGCTGCGAATCTTTGATGGAAGATCTCGGGTTGACCAAGCTGCGCAAACAGAAGGCTATGACTCTTTCCGGCGGTGAAAGGCGCCGCCTTGAAATCACCCGTGCCATGGTGACAAATCCAGCTTTCATCATGCTTGATGAACCTTTCAGCGGGGTTGATCCTCTTGCGGTAAGCAATGTGCGGGAGATCATCTTGAAACTCAAGAACGAACTGAACCTCGGGATCCTGATCACAGATCACAATGTCAGAGATACCCTGAAGGTCGTGGATCGGGCTTATATTATGTGCGACGGTAAAATTTTAGTGGAGGGAACCAGCGATTCATTGATCAATGATCCGAAAGCCAGGGAGGTATATCTCGGCGGCGACTTTACATTGTAGTCCACAACCCGGAAACAGGTTCCGGCGTTAACAATACAGGAGAGTAATCATGAACATTTCAATCATCGGCAGACAGTTCGGCATCACTCAGGCTATCTACGGTTATGTTACCGATCAGCTTAAGTCTCTTGTTTCCGCTACTCCTTTGAAAATTACCTCCGCTTCCGTTGTATTCGGTCGCGAAAAGAACCGTTTTACAACAACGCTGGTCTTGAACTGCAAGTATCATACCCTCAAGGCTGAGGTCGAAAGCTTTGATCTCTACCGTTCCTTTGACGCAGCTGTCGATAAGGTCGGGCATCAGCTCTATGTGCTTACCGACCGGGTCCGCGATCACCGTGGAGTGGCTTTAAGAGATTTGGAGTATGCTCATGCTGAAACAGCGATGGCTGGTGAGGAGTGAGTTTTTTCAGATGATTTATCAGTAATCAGCTGTCCTTTGAGTTCCGGTTCCAGGTAAACCGGAAAGGACTTGAAGATGACCGGGAATTTTTCCCGGTCATTTTAATTGAGAAAAAATTTTTATATGAAGATTTCCATTGTTACAATTGTCCGGAATGACCGGGCGCACATCGAAGAAACGTTGAACTCCGTTCTTGAACAAAGCGGCGATGGATTTGAACTGGAATATGTCGTGATCGATGGAGCTTCTGAGGATGGTACCGCAGATATCATTCAGAAATATTCTTCACGTCTGGCTTTTTTCGTCAGTGAAAAAGACAGCGGTATCTATAACGCCATGAACAAGGGGATAGCTCATTGCACCGGCGATGTGATCGGTATGATCAACTCCGGCGACCGCTATTTGCCCGGTGCTTTGGAAACTGTCGCAGAGGCATTTCGTTCCTACGGCGCTCTGGACCGTATTTTCTGGGGCGATGTGCATTATCAGCATTTGGGGTTAGTCAGAGGATTCCGGGAAAAGAAGCGTTTCATTGGTGCTTTTGCTCCTCATCCCTCCATGTTTGTCCCCCGCAATATCTACGAAAAAATCGGCACATACGATGAAAGTTTCCGTTTGCTGGGAGATTATGATTTCATGTACCGTGCCGTGAACAAAGAGGGAATAAAACCTCTGTATGTGTCCAAAACTGTTGCTTTCTATCTGGAAGATGGACTTTCCGACAAATATGTGCTGCAGTGCTTGAAAGATGAATTGAAGGTAAAATGCCGTTACGGTCAGCAACCTGTGACTGCCCATATCGTATTTTTTCTCAAAGTGCTTAAAAATTTTCCCCGGATATTGAAGAACAAATTGGGCAGACTCCGCCTTTTGTCTTGAAAAAGCTTCAGGGAAGTGGTATATTTTGATGATGTCATTATAACAATGGAGTAGAATAAATGAAATATGAACTTGAAGTAGGCGCAAGAAATGTTGCCGATGCTCTTGCAGCATGGCGGGGCGGTGCTGACCGGGTCGAACTCTATGTGAGTCCCACTGAAGGGGCTCTCACCCCCAGTTACGGTCTTGTGAAAGAGATGATGGAAGTCAAAAAGGCAACCGGTATCGGACTTGGCATTTTTGTCATGATCCGTCCCCGTTCCGGCGATCCTCTCTATACCGATGAAGAATTCAAAGTGATGCTCAGAGACACTGAAGCTCTTTACGATGCCGGTGCCGAAGGCTTCATGTGCGGTATCGTCACTCCCGAAGGGGAGCTGGATGTCAAGCGGATGAAACAGATCATTGACAAGGTGCCGGGACGCAGATTTACTCTGCACCGGGGCTTTGAATCTGTGAAAGATCAGTCAAAGGCTCTCGAACAGGCGGTTGATCTCGGTATCGAATTTATTCTGACCGGAGCTTTGCTTCCCGGATATCAGTTTGATTTCAAACGTATTATGGCGCTCCACGAGCAGGCGGCAGGCAGGATCAAGATCATGGTCGCTTTGGGACCTGCCTTCAAAACCCCCGATCTTCCCCGGCTGCTGATCCCCGGAATGCCCTTTGACTACCACATCGTCAACGGGTACAGGCAGCGTAAGTCCGCAATGAAATTCGTCCCCGGAATGAAACCCGGCGATGACGATTATCTGATGAAAAATCTTAGTTCCGTGGACTATCTTGAAGAATCCACCGTCCGTGAGATCCGTGATATCATGGAGAAATACCTCGATAAGTAAAACATGAAGGAAAGAAAACAAATGGCTGATTTCAACTCTCTTGTAAATGATTTCAAAGCTCTGGGCATCAAGCCCGGCATGAGTTTGCTGACTCACTCCTCTCTCCGCCGTGTCGGTCCCGTCGAAGGGGGCGCAGACACCGTGATCGATGCCCTGCTTGAGGTGCTGGGACCCGAAGGAACTTTGATGATGTCCACAGTGGGGGGCAATGTGAATCCTGACCAGCCGGTCTTTGACGTGCAGAATACGCCCTGCACAGTGGGAACGCTTGCCAACGTCTTCCGCAAACGTGAAGGCGTGATCCGCAGTCTTCATCCTGTGCACTCCATTTGTGCTTTCGGTCCCAAGGCAAAGTTTTTTACCGACGGACACATTGACATCAACACCCCCTGGTCCCCTGATTCCCCCTACGGCAAACTGATGCGCAACGGCGGACACATTCTCTTTCTGGGAACCAACTTCACCTGCAACACCTGCATCCACGCTCTTGAGATCGAAGCCCGTGTCCCCGGACTTCACACCAAAAACACCAGTGAACTTTACATCCACGACTACGACGGCAACGTCCGTACCATTCAGCACCACTGGCACTCCCCCAAGAAGGATTACTTTGTGGATATGGAACATGTGGTCGAAGCTGCCGGCGGTCTCAAATGGGGCAAAGTCGTTCTGGGATTCAGCCGTCTGGTGGATGCTGAAATACTCCGTGCCACTGTGCTGCCCATTCTCAAAGAGACTCCCGAACTGGTGATCATGCGCCGTTCTGACAACGATTTTATCTGGGAACCCTGATACCGTTTTCAACAAAAAACTCCGCTGCGGTTTATTTTTCGCAGCGGAGTTTTTTTGTTGAAAAACGGATCAGCACTCCTTACTTTATGATGATCCTGCCGAAACGCTCAGGACGGTGGAAGTCGCCGAAAGTAGGACTCCAGCAGGTGTATTCATCAGGGTGAACGGTGCATCTGTGACGGCAGAAGTTCATCCCCCAGATATCGCCGAGAAAATCTTTGCCTTTGTACATGGAACTCAGAGGCAGTTTGACTTCAGCGCTCCAGAAATTTTTCCCGCGGAAGGTTTTAACAACCGCTTTGGCATCCCAGGGGATGTTCTTTTTGCCCTCTTTGCTGAAACTTCTGGCAGTTCCCAGAGAGTTGAAGACCAGCTGGAAACATTTTTTGTCAGGAGTGGAAAAGAAAAGGTCGATACTGTTTTCATCCCACACAGGGCTGTCCTTACGGAGACCGGAATCCTGATTTTTGTTCATCAGAGGTTCTTCACAATGGATACCCAGATAAAGGTCGCCGTTGTGACGGGCAAGGTAAACATTGGCACCGACTTTGCGGGGATCGGCAGTGTCTTTGTCAAGTTCAATACGCAGAGGTTTGATCTTTTTCCAGAGAGCTTCATCCAGTTTACCATCCAGTTTGGGGAGCTCTGCAATACGGGTGGTTGCCGCACTCTTACGGGCGTTGGCAGCCATCATAAAGGAGAACACATTGGCATCAAAGGGAATGCGGAAGGTACGTTCAGTTCTGGTTGTGTTGGCAGGGGAGTTGCCGGGGAAAGAGCGGGTCTTGTTGAGGAGAGTCTTGCGGAGTTGTGTCAGTTTCAGAGCTTTCGCCGCAAGTTTTGCATCAGGACGCGGGCTCGTGACAAGTTTTGAGGCAATGGCGTAAAGCTGAACAGTTGCCTGACAGTACTCCAGATTGGTAATGGCAAGCTGCAACCGGGCTTTCTGCCCTTTGTCGGTGGTTTTGGCAAGAGCAGCCTTCAATTTGGGGAGCCACTCTTCAGCCAGTCCGGGATAAACTTTGGTCAGGACTCCGGGATAGCGGGGGATGTATCCCAAACTGATATTTTCTGTCAATCCGCCTGAGGCGTATTTGGTGAAACGTTGTTCAATAGCGTCAAAATACCCCTTCATTACGGGAGCGGCAGCCTTACCGTAACAATCACGGAGGGTCTCAGCGTAGAACTTTTCTCTATCCTTGATATTGCCCCAGGAATATTTGAGGAAAAAGTAGTTGTTCAATGCGGAAGCGGTGTAGCTGGTGGTGTTGTTCATATCGATACCGGTCACATCGGCGGCGTAAAGGTTGTCAAAAAGCATACTGATGTTTTTGAACTGTCCGCAGGGAAGCTCCAGATTCCCCATGCCTTCGGGGGTAGCATAGTAGTAAAGTTTGTTAAGAACACTGCGCCATGCTTTGAGGTTTTTAAGATGCGCTTTCCGGGTGCCGGGGTTATAGTAACTCAGACCGCTGTCGTTGAGTACCTCCATAATGGTGATATTGGGATGGACCTTGACTTTGCTGACACCTTCTTTGTAGAAGGAGTAGGCATACATGCCGAAGGTCTGGTCGGGAAACTTTTTGACGATCCGTTTTGCCATTTCATTGGCGTAGGTCATCATGCGGGTGGTCATGATACGGCTGCCGTTGGGACGGACTCCGTCATCAAGTGCCAGACACTTGTCACATTCACAAAGTTTGCCGCCGTCATTGGGTGACAGAGGCATCATGGAACGCTGTTTGCGTTTGGCAAGGTCCTTCATCATATTTTCAGCCAGCTGATCCAGCGCCTTGGGATTGGTGGTGCAGATCTGGAGTCCGTGACCGAGAGAATCGGTGGCAAGACGGCGTCCCCCCACATAGGCGAAATACTCAGGATGTTTGTCAAAATAATCCTCTTTTTTGAGGTAGTGGAGCCAGCTGTGCCAGGCGCACCAGGAGTTCGCCTGGCCCACACGGTTCCGGCGCATGAAAAGCTGGACTTCGCGCACTTGTTTGGGAGACATGCCTTTGCGGGTCTGGTAGCCCAGACGGCGGCTTTCAAAACGGGGGGCATCGGCATAATCAAGAGCCGGGACATCCCAGTTGGTGCGTTTGGGGACATATTCGCCCAAGTCCCCCGGCATGAACCAGCGGATACCCAGCTGTTTTTCCAGAAAGTCCGCCACGCCGAACCAGGTCCCCACCCGGGCACCGCTTGCCCAGTGGTTATTGTAGACATTGCCGTTTGTGTCATTTCCGGAAATGTGGATATCTTTGCCCTGTGTTTTGACCACGAATCCTTCAGGCTTGTCAACTTTGATAAATCCCAGCATGAAGGCAGGACGTTTGCCCTTCTGGGCAGGCTTCACAATGGGGAGCTTTGCTCCTGTCGCCTTGAAAATGTAGGTCCGCAGATCATTTGCCGCTGCCCGGACAGCCTCTTGAGGAGCGTTGGGGGCAATGACAATGACATAGTCGGATTTGCCGTTCTTAACGACCGGCATGGCTGAAAGCAGAGTTGCTGCAAACAGCGCAGAGATGAATAGAATTTTTTTCATTTGTTGTTTTCCTTATTATTTATGGACCGTGTGTTTTCGGAAAATTTGTCTCAGTAGAGAAAGAAATCCTTTTTCCCTTCAGGCGTCCAGAATACCAATCCGGTAGGATCGGGGTGGTAGCCGGGATACCCCGCAGTATTGTGGCTGATTTGACCTTTGTGCAGAAATTTGACATGCCCGTCTGCAAAAAGAACGCCGTTGGTATTGTTGTGGCGGTAGGGGATCTTTGCACCGTGAGAATAATTTATATAAGGCGTATTGGTATTTTGGTAGCAGTCCATGATGAGCATTTTTCTTGCCGGTTGGGTGAAGCGTGACCGTTTGCGGGAGGCAAGCTGGGCTGGAGTTGAGCCATGGATCCAGAACCAGGCGTTGTAAACGTAAGAATAACAGTACCAGTCATTATTGTTTTCAGAGGGACAGGCAAAACGGGAACGCAGTTGAGGTGTCATTGCGCCAATGGACTGTTTTTCGCCCACTGCCCCCAGATAAGGAGCAAGAGTTCCGTATTCTTTGCCCGGAATAAGGTCCATAGAGGTTGCCCAGGGGGAGTCTTCAGGACCTGTGTAGCTTGAGTTGCTGGTACGGACTCCCGGAACGCAGTCATTGTAATCATCGGCATACATATTGACGGCAGTCCCGAACTGCAGCAGATTGGCAGAACATTTGGAGGTGCGGGCACGTTCCCGTGCCTGCTGAAGAGCGGGCAGCAGCATGGCGGCAAGGATAGCGATGATTGCAATTACAACCAATAATTCGATCAAGGTAAAGGTTGTTCGTTTCACTGGGCTGTAACTATTGCCGGAAATGTTATCAGGGTAAAAGATTTTTTCCGAAAACATAAGATTCTCCTTATCTTTGGGGAGCTCTGCCAATTTTTTCAATATTTTAAATTAAGAAAAAATATTTTCGCCGCATTTGATCGGTCATACAAAGCGGCGAAGTTGAAGTATTTTAATTTGCAGAGTAATTGTCTCTGAAAAAGAAGGTGTAATCGTAACTGCCGTTCCATCCGCTTATGTAGCGGTGAAGAAATCCGGTTTGGATGGTTCCTGCGTGACCATCTGCAAAAGCCACATTGGTGGTTTTGTAGAGAGGGTGACGGAATGAGATACAGGACAGACCGCTGATACCGCCTCCTCCTGTCAGCGATGAAGGTGCTTCAAGTCCGAGACAGCGAAAATCACCGATCTCTCCCCAGCTTAAACGGGTGCTCAAGTGGCCTCCAGTCCCGAACTTTTGGAAATATTGCCCTGTTGCTGTGCAGGTGAAGTAATTCATGGCATAGCTGAAATTAGGTGTGTTGGAGGCGGTTCTTTCAGCATGGGGAGGAGAGTTGAAATCTCTGCGTCCTTTGGGGCAAATCGCCAGTTTGGGCATTGGGGCTGAGTGGTCAGTGACTCTGACTCCCACATAATAGGCGATAGTGCCAAAGTTACGGATATCGCTGAAAATGTAATTTGAGGTATATTTTCCTGTGGGAGCAAAACCTTTGTTGTCGTCAGCGTAGTGGAATACTGCGGAGTTCAACTCTTTCATGTTGTTGAGGCATGTCGTGGACATGGCACGGTCTCTTGCCTGCTGCAAAGCCGGGAGCAGCATTGCTGCAAGGATGGCAATAATGGCGATCACAACCAGAAGTTCAATCAGCGTGAACGCTGATTGAGTGAAGATGTGAAGGTGTGAAGAGCATTTTTGACTGTT
>JAFTIE010000030.1 GCA_017457065.1 Lentisphaeria bacterium | reverse complement strand
CGCTGATCGAATGAAGCACGGCTCCGCCGTATGAAGCATTTTCCTGCGGAAAATATGAAGCGCCCCGTTGGGGCATGAAGCGCTTGCTTCGCAAGCATAATAAGGCATTTTTTTGTTCTCTTTTTTCAGGTAATACAACGGTAAAACACCTATTTTACATGTTGCACTCACCAATAGTTCGATCAGGGTGAAAAGTTTTTGTTTCATGGGAAAATCCTTTTATTTTTTGGGAACTGCAGATTCCCGGATCAACATTTTATGGGGGGTGAAAATATCAAAGTTTTCAATTCCCAGCTGTCGGGGATCAGAAAGAAGCTCCGCCGCTTTTTCGCCGATGGCGTTGTATTGGAAGTCCACCGTTGAAAGAGCAGGAACACAGAAATTTCCACCGGGATATCCCCCGAATCCCAGAACAGCGATATCTTCCGGGACCCGGATCTTATGGGCTGCAAGATATTGGCAGACCCGGGTGGCGAAAAAATCTGAGCCGCAGAAAATGGCTTCAGGAGTTGCTTTGAGCAGCATTTCAAGTTTGCTTTCAAAGTCCGTGTCATCAGGCATGGCGGAAACGATCAACCGTGGATCCGGTACAAAACTCAGCTCTTCAAAACGGCTGAGAAATTCCTTGTCACTGTAGTATTTGACCCTGAATGAGGCATTGGAAAAGACAGCACATCTTTTGAAACCGCAGGAACGCAGGAATCCGGCTCCCGTATCCCAGGCTCCGGCGTAATTGGTCCGCATAACGGGGAAGCCGGTGCGTTCCGGATCATTGGCAGTGCCGTGGGCGATCAGGACTGGAACGCCGCAAACTTTCAACAATGCCGCCAGAGGGTCATTCTCTGTGAAACCGCCTCCCGGAATCAGAACGGCTGAAAATCCGTTTTTCCTGATGATGGAACGGAAAGTTCCGTGGGAAGAATTTTTCAGAAAATCTGTGCTGACGGTCTCTGTGAGAAGTTGAAGTTCGCAGCACCTTTTTTCAAATCCGGGGAGAATGTAGGTGCTGACATTACGCAGAGTGTGGACCCCATCCCTGACTATGAGGATCTTTCCGGCGGCGCTGGTCCTGCCGTCCCCTGTAATGAAGGTGCCTTTTCCGTGAACAAGGGAAACAAAACCCTCCTTTGCCAATTCTTCAAGGGCGGCACGGAGCGTGATGTGTGAAACCCCGAGAGCTGCGGCAAACTCTGTCCCCCGGGGCAATTTGGTGCCTATGGCAAGTTCGCCATTCCGGATCATGGCTTTGATCTTCTGGATGACGAATTCCTTTTTTAAACTGATTTTCATAGTGTTAATGATAAGAAGTGATTATAAGTGATTGTTTAAAAAATACACCCGATCCACAACTTTTTCAATAGCAGTATTAAAAAAAGTCCCGAGGTAATTTCAAAAGTCATTCAAAAAATGGCAAAGATGCCATTCGCAAAGAGCTGTAAAGGGTAGTTTGCACCTGCTACCTGGCTTGTCCCGCCGTAGCTTTATGCGGAGGGGGAAAGGTAACAGCCGCTTGTCCCGCCGTAGCTTTATGCGAAGGCGGAAAAACGCTCCCTTTATCAGATCGAAGCGAGGGCGCTTTGACAATTTTGAGGAGTTTTGAAATTGCCTCAGAGGTAATTTCAAAAGTCATTCAAAAAATGGCAAAGATGCCATTCGCAAAGAGCTGTAAAGGGTAGTTTGAGGCTTCTTTTGTTACGGCTTTTCAGCAGCAGGATAAAGGGACTTTCTGTAAGCCCGGGGAGAAAGCCCGTAATATTTCAGGAAAGTATTCGAAAAATAAAGGGGATCGGCATAACCGCACCTGTCGGCGATCTCTTTGATGGAGTAATCGGTGTTCTCAAGAAGTTTGACGGCATACCTGATGCGCCCTGAAATGAGAAATCTGACAGGTGTTGTCCCCAAACGGTGTTTGAAAAGCCACTGCAGCTTGGTTTTACCGCATTCAGCGGCACGACAGATGTCTCCGAGGTCGATCTGACGGGAAAGATTGGTGTTGATGAAGTTGATCGCCCGCTGCAGCTCAGGGGGATAGGCTTGCTGACCGGCACACTGGGAAAGAAGAAGGAGCAGTTTGTAGATCAAAGCACAGCAATTCCGGAGATTCCGGCTTTCTTTTGCCTCAAAAAGAGAGTAGAGTTCCGTGTAAAGCTCTTCAAATTCTTCATTGTGAAACTCTCTGAGGACAGTCACCTTATTCAGATTGAGTGAAACCATATTGTTTGCCAGTATGGGACCGGTTATGCCCAGGAACCGTTTCCGGCACCTCATCTTGTTTCCGGCAGAAAGTTTTGATTCCCCCGGCGGGATCAATACCGCAGCTCCGGCGGGTATATAAAATTTTTCCCCGCCGTATTGAACAAACATCTCTCCTTCATCCACGATCTCAACATCAAGGTAAACGGTCCGGGGATGGTAGACCATCGCCCCCGGCTGCCAGATGGTTTTACCGATGAACTGCAGCCACAAATAGGAACTTTCCGGTGCCAGTGGAAAATATTGCAATATATTTTTTTGGTGGGGAAAGGAATTTTTGCTCCAACGGTCTGAACTTTTCATAGTGCGGTCTTTTTTACATGTTTTATGGGTTATATTACATAATTTACACCGTTTTTCTCCTTGTTTCAACTGTTTTTTGCAGATATATTATAAAAAGAGTCCCAAAACGAAAATTTACCCAAAAGGAGAAGAGATGAAAAAATTATCCGCCCTGTTCCTTGTGATCTGCTGTGTTGTTCTTTCTGCTGCTCCCCGGATGCAGAAAAAGCTTCAACTCCCGGAAATTCTTTACGCTGTGCCGGGAATCGAATGCAATCTCTACTTTGAAAATATCTTTCTGACCATCAATCCCGGGAACTTTGCCTTTGAAGTCAAGTGCACCAAAGGCAGATGCGATGAGAAAAGATGGCGTTTCACCCCCAAAGCCGATGAAACAGGCTCCTATGATCTCAAGGTGCGGGTCTATGACGATGACGGCGTTGTTGCTGAAGGGGGCACAAAACTGGTGGTGACTCCGGTTGATGCGGGAAAGGGCAAAAAAATCACCATGCTGCTTATCGGATCAAGCAATATTGCCCGGCAGCATGCCTTTCCGCTCCATCTCCACAGCCTCTTTCAGCTTCCCGGAAATCCCGCTGTCACCATGATCGGCGAAAATGGTCCGAAAACTCCCGATAAACTCAAAGCTGTGCGCCATGAGGGCTACGGCGGATGGAGTTACCAGACCTTCACCACCAGCGGACGGAAAAGGATAAAAGGAAGGGGGAGCAATTATCGTGAAAACCCCTTCTGGAACTTTAAAAGTTCTTCCCTTGATTTCCCCGGCTACTTCAAAAAAAACAGTTCCGGCATTGCTCCTGACTTTGTCATTATTTCTCTTGGCGGCAATGATACTTTTGCCGCCGATGATGCCACTATCGACAAATTCCTGACCGACATCAGCAAAAGGATACATCTTTTCCTCAACGCTCTGAGAAAAGCTGCGCCCAATGCCCGGATCGGACTCAACCTGATGGAATACTGCTCAAAATCTCAGGATGCTTTCGGCAAAAGTTACGGCACTCTTCAAAGCCGCTGGCAAACCCGGAAGAATCTTTTCAGATACCGTCAGATGGTGACTGATCTGGTCAAATCCCGGAATGACAAAAATCTCTTTACCATCCCCATTTACACTGCCATCGACAATGAAAACAATGTGATCCGGCAGAAGGAATTTGCCAATGCCCGGAACAAGACCCGCGTCCTCCGTGATGCCAATGGACTGCACCCGCTCCCTGCCGGATACCAGCAAACGGCTGACTGCGCCTACGGCTGGCTCAAATATCTGTTGCACCAAAGTAAATAACGCAACATTTTAAGGAGACCTTTTATTATGTTTGCACACCATAAAAGATTCACCTTGATCGAACTGTTGGTGAGTAAAACCTGTCAAACAGGTGTTTCTCTGTCGTATTACCTGAAAAAAGAAAACAAAAAAATACCTTATTATGCTTGCGAAGCAAGCGCTTCATGCCCCAACGGGGCGCTTCATATTTTCCGCAGGAAAATGCTTCAT
>JAFTIE010000249.1 GCA_017457065.1 Lentisphaeria bacterium | reverse complement strand
GGCAGCCCCACATAGACAGCGGCACTGATGCGTCCGCTGCGCAGAAAGGCGCCGTCGATCATCCACGGACGGTTGGTGGCGATAAGGATAAAGACCTGTCCTTTGCCGACTGCGGGACCGGATTTTTTCATACCGTCAAGCTCATTGAGGAACTGGGAGATCCCGCAGGCTTTGGAATTGCCCGGCCGGGAAAGCAGTTCTTCGCAGTCATCCAGAAAGAGAACACAGCCGTTGGGACACGCTCTGGCACGGGCAAAGACCTGAGAGATCATCTCCACCGTCTGCAGGGGGGTTTTCCCCCGCAGATCTGCCATGGTAAGAGAGATGAAGTCAGCATTGAGTTCATTGGCGATGGCACGCCCGAACATGGTCTTGCCGGTTCCGGGAGGTCCGTAGAGCAGCAATCCTGTTCCGGGGATCACTCCCAGAGTCTTGAAAATATCAGGATAACGCACCGGATCAATCAGAGAATCACGGATAATGTTCTTTGCTTCTTCCAAACCTTTGATGTCTTCAAAGGTGATCCGGTCGGGATCAACACTTTCCCCGGCTTCAGTTCCGGCGGATTCCGGAGCATTTGTCTCCTCTGAAGGAGTACTTTCCCCGGCTTGGGCAAATGCTGTGCTCCCCGGCTCTTCAGAAGAGGGAGACTCCTCTTCCCCGGAACTGCGTCTGATATTTCTTGAGTTCTCCCATTCAGCGATCTTTGCGGAAGTTTCCTGACTGTATGCGGGCGTATACTCCCGGAAACATCTTTTGAAGAGCTCAAGAGTATAAAGTTCGTTGCACCCCTCTTCAAAGGCCCGCTGCCGGATCGCTTCGGCGATGCCGTTGATGTCGGCGCCGCTGAAACCTTCTGATTCGCAAATCAGGAACTCCAGCGCCTCGTCAGCTATGGGGATCTCCACATTTTTGAAGGCATTTTTCACAATGATCCTGCGGGCGTCTTTATCAGGAAGCCCCACATAAACGCATTTGTCAAAACGTCCTGTCCGTAAAAAAGCCTCATCGATGAGCCAGGGATTGTTGGTCCCCCCCAGGAAGAGGATGGGATTTTTGGTATCGTCGATGCCGTCCAACTCCTGAAGCAGTATGGAGATCACCTTGCGGGTGGTCTCGTGGACCTCGTTTGTTCTTTTGGCAAAAATGGACTCCATTTCGTCAAAATAGACCACCGACAGGGGATTGCTTCTGATTTTCCCGAAAAGTGCCCGGACGTTCCCTTCGGATTCCCCCACGTACTTCCCGAAAATATCGGCGGGGGTGATTACATAAAAAGGCAGATCCAATTCCCCGGCCGCAGCACGGGCGATGAAGGTTTTCCCGGTGCCCGGGGGACCGTAAAGCATCAGTCCCCCCCCCACTTTAAGACCGTGTTTTTTTGCCTGCTCAGGATTTTTAAATGGAGCGATCATACGGAGACGGATCTGCTTCTTGACCTCTTCCATTCCTGCCACATCCGCCAGACGGACTGAAGGACGTTCCCTGATCTGCCCGGCATCGACCGCCGTTTCACTTGTCCCGGCAGCCATAACATCTTTTTCCTGAGTATTTGCCGGCGGGTTCAAGCTCCATTCTTTCAAAGTGGCAGCGATCCGGGTCAAATCTTCAGCGTTGGCGATGTAAGCCTGCCGCAGCCTGCCTTCACACTGTTCTGCCAGGTTGAACGTAAACCGGGCTGCCTGCGCTGTATGGAAAAAGGCTTTTCCGTAATCGCCGTTTTCCAAAGCTTTTTCTGCAGCTTTTTCGTGTTCCTGTTTCTTATCGTAGTTAAAGTTTCCCATGGCAGACTCCTGTGTCAGAAAGAAATTACCTGTTACCTTCCATCAACTTTTTGAGAGCATCTCTTCCGGCGTTGATATCTGCGGCGGCGGCGGGAGCTTCAGCGGCGGAAGCGGCACTTTCCGGCACGGCAAGTGCACCGTTGACCTCTTCCATCAGCGCCTTCATGAGTTCATCTTCGGTCTCATCCTGGCTGTTCTCGGCATCATGGTCAAGTTTTGCCATATCCCGGTCAAAAGCTCTGTCCATGATCCTGGTGACATCACGGATATCGTCATTTTTCTCCTCAAGTTCATCCATGGTCAGCTGGACGGCATCGGGATCCACATTCATGGCTGTTGCCAGAGAGGCAAGGGCTGTGGAGATCTGCTGCATATCGCTGGCGCTGGTGATGGTATCCAGATTGTGCTGGCTGAGGAGCAGCTGACGTTCCACTCTCTGCCCCATGACCATCTTGGACTTGTAGACCTTCAAAGTGGCGGCGGCAGCAGTTTTCTGACCGCTGAGCATCTGTTCTCTGGCTTTTTCCCAGAGTTTGGTCCGTTCTTTTTCCAGTCCGGCGGATTTTTCTGTAAGATTCTCAATAACACGCTCAACAGTCCGGACCGCTCTGCGCTGTTTCATGCGTTTTTCTTTGGCTTCACTTTCTGCGCTGGTAAAAAGACCGTCAAAAATTCCCATTTTCAAATCTCCTTGACAAAATTTATTTGATTGAGGTAATTTCAAAAGTCATTCAAAAAATGGCAAAGATGTCATTCGCAAAGAGCTGTAAAGGGCAGTTTGAGACTGCTGCCTGGCTTGTCCCGCCGCAGCTTTATGCGGAGGGGGAAAGGTAACAACCGCTTGTCCCGCCGCAGCTTTATGCGAAGGGGGAAAAACGCT
>JAFTIE010000248.1 GCA_017457065.1 Lentisphaeria bacterium | reverse complement strand
ACCAAAAAGGAAGATTACGCTGCGCTGACTCTGGACTTCTGGGACAATGAAGTAATCTCCGGCGGCAAGGCATACAAGGCAGGCTCCATTGCCTGCGATGCACTGAATATTCCGGAGGAAGTCATTTCTCAGTTGCATACTTCTAGCAAGAATTTGAATTTGTTTCTCGGCAGTATCAATGTCGGTAAGGCAGATCCCAAACTGCTTCCCATGGCAAAACAGAGCGCTTTGAAAATCCTCTCTCTGATTATTCAACATGCACCTTTTTCTTACATGGACCTGAATATGTGCAAGGATCAGATCGATACCTGCTTCACGATGGATTCTCTGAAAATCGCCAATGCATATCTGACGGCCCAACGTTCCGGGAAACTGACAGAGGCGCTGGAAAAGAAATATGAAAACGGAGCCTCTCTGATCAAGCTGACACAGCTGCTGGCCAATCTGGGCTTTTCTCTGGAGGGATTTCAGAAAACCATGATTCCCTTTGCACGAAAGATCCATGAGGCAGATGAGCGGAAAGCTACCGGCTATGCTGAAATCTTCGATGATAATTTTCCGGCAGAAATAACCTTTGAAGATACCGGCGGCTGGATGTCCATGACCAATGCTACCATCCAGTACCGGACCATCCGACACCCGAAGAAAAATCATTCGGTGCTGGTAAAGCGGATGCACTACGTCAACTTTGTAGGACTGTTCCGCAGCGATCTCTTTGAGGGACTGCGTTGCGGACATGGTCCACGGCTGTGCCCGGTGTGTAAGAAATGGTTTCTGACCACCAACGGCTACAACACGAAATACTGCGGCAGAGTATTTCCCGGTCACCCCGACGGCTGGACCTGTACCATCATCGGAAGCCGGGAAAAGGAAAAAGAACAAGCAGAGGATACTGTGATCACCGTCATTTACAACCGCCGGATCGATTCCATTGGCAAAGCGATTCGGCGGGGAAGTATCTCCAGAGAACAGGGAGATGTTGAACTGCGGCTTGCCGAGGAAAAGAGGTGCAAAGCCTTTGAAAATACCGCGTACGCTTTGTCAGACTATGAAAAAGAAATGACAGCAGAGAATATCCACACAGAAGCGAAAGCAATGCTGGCGCGAAGAGAAAAACGATAAAGGAAAAAAGGGAGGTGCGCTTATGGATTCTGAATTTGTCTGCAACCTGGAAGGGTATCGTCCGCAATATAGTTTCAAAGTATTGAGGTGTGGTTTGACCACGGAGGAAGCGGAGCGCATCTTCCAGCTGACTCCGGCACCGCCCAGAGTGGAGAAACTGAACGACCATATTATCCATGCGGTTGCAGAAAAGGATATGAAGCATTTCTTCTTTTTTCTTCACAGGTATGAAAAAAGACTCAACCGTGCCATTCGTAAATTCCGAATCTTGGGCAGCGATTTCCGCTATGACCCGGAACATTTTTTGGATTTGAAACTGGCCTGCGTCGAAACCATGATGGAAAAACTTCCGGACTATGATCCTGCCAGGGGCGCAAAGTTTCTGACCTATGTTCACCACGATTTGAGAAATGCCATGATTGAGATTTGCCGGAGGGATGAATCCTGGTCCTTTGAAAAATTGTGGCAGTACAAAGGTGTCCGCAGTGCAGCGTATGTAAACAACAACTATCCGGATGCCCGGGAGGAATTTGCAAGGCGTCACAAATGCAGTCTGAAAACAGCAGACTTGTATATCCGGCAGGCGCGGACATTGCGGAGCAGGCAGCCTCTTTTTTATGAAGACGACAAGGGTACTGAAACCCAAGAGCGCTGGCCCAGCAGGTATTGGGATTTTGCAAGAATTATTTATGATGCGCAGATGCAGATGGCGCTCCGGTCAGCTTTTGAAAAGATCTCTGCCCAGGACCGGTATTTCCTGGAAAAACGCAACGGCATCTGCATGACCTGTGGCCATGAGAAAAAGAAAAAAGCGTGCCTGACCTATGACAAGCTGGGAGCAAAATACAACATTACAACAGAAGAAGGCGCAAGGCTTGCGTATCAGAAGGCGGTGGAAAATTTGGCGCTCCAGATGATGGAAGACGGTGTGATCCGCACCGCAAGAATAAAACTGAAATCCAAAACCAGACAGAAAAAGAAAATCGCCGCAGCAGTCTACGAATACCAGGCAGACTGCGACGGCGGATGGGGTGAGATCTATTTTGATTTTGAAAAGGGACGGCAGAAAATTCTCTGGCTTGCTGACTGGGATCCCACCAAAAGCAGAATCTATGCCAAGCATGTCATTGATTTTGTTTTGAAGCAGGACAGCGAGGAACTGCCGAAGGAACGGTTGATCGCCTTTGAAAAATAACGAGAGCAAATTGCGAAACGGGGGACAGGGTACGGGGAGTGCGTTAGCCCATTTGCTCCCCCGGTGATGCAGCTGCATTCCGAAAATCTGCTTCACAGATTTTCTTCATTTCGCTTCACCACCTACACCCGAACAGCCGGATTTTGTCTGAAGGACAAACCCAATTTTCAGCGCGTGGCGCGCCAAAATCCGTCTGTTCTGCGGTCTGCTGAAAGTGCTTGTTTCCACACCGAACAACCCCTTTCAGCAGACCACGGTCGCAAAAGGTCTAACACACTAGACTTTATTCCATAAAATCGTGTGCCAACAGGGCGCTTTCGCCCCTATTGGAAACCCGGAAGTAAAGGAACCTGCAGTCCCTTTACAATCCCAGCTCGTTTTGAAATCTGTACCCACAAACTAGAAAAGGGAGTTTGTGCCTACATATCTCAAAACACAAAAAAATCCTCACGGTCGATCCTCCGAAAAGGAGAGGAAAGACTGT
>JAFTIE010000247.1 GCA_017457065.1 Lentisphaeria bacterium | reverse complement strand
TCCGCATAAAGCTACGGCGGGACAAGCCAGGTAGCAGCCCTTGTCACGGCATAGCCTTGGCGACGCCGGATCAAACTACCCTTTACAGCTCTTTGCGAATGACATCTTTGCCATTTTTTGAATGACTTTTGAAATTACCTCCTTTGTCTAATTGAAAAATCCCGGTATTGTGCTATTTTATAAGAATTGTCTTTAAATTTACAAAACGGAGCACGACATGAACTTTCCGGAGCGTTTTTTCAAACTCAAAGAAAACGGCACCACAGTTTCCCGTGAAATATATACCGGTCTCATCACATTTTTAGCCGTTGCCTACATCCTTGCGGTGAATCCTGAGATCCTGAGCAGCACCGGCATGGACCGGGGCGCCGTCTTTTATGCAACTGCCATAGCGGCATTTTTCGGAACGCTTCTTATGGCTGTCTTTGCCAATTTTCCGGTGCTCCTTGCTCCGGCAATGGGGTTGAATGCCTTTTTTGCCTACTCGGTGGTTGCCACCATGGGGTACTCCTGGCAGTTTGCTCTTTTTGCGGTGGTGGTGGAGGGCGTTGTCTTTTTCCTCCTCTCACTGAGCTCCATCCGTGAAATGATCATCAAGGCGATCCCCATGCCTCTGAAATACGCCATGGGCGCCGGTATCGGACTTTTAATTACTTTGATCGCCTTCAAGAATTCCCATATCATCCAGCCGCACCCGGTGACTTTCATTACCATCCAGAACTTTTTCGGTCCCTCATTCCACACAGCGGGGATCTCAGGGATCCTTGCCCTGACGGGGGTGGTGCTTTCCACATATCTCATGCACCGCAAAGTCATGGGGGCGCTGCTTTTCGGCATTTTGGGAACATGGATCTTAGGCATCATCTGTCAGCTGACAGGGGTATATCATGTGGATGTGCAGGCGGGATTCCACTCCCTTTTGCCCCGTTTTGATGCAGCATCTTTCACAGATCCCTTCCGCAGTTTCTGTGATTTATTCGGGTCAGCCTTTGACACTGCCCAGTGGACCAGTAAAAAATCCGGCGTCACCGGCTGGCAGCTTCTGTTCACGGCAGATTTTCTCATCATCTGCTTTGCGTTCTTCTTTTCGGACTTTTTTGATACCGTGGGGACTGTCAACGGCGCTGTGGTCAACACCCCACTCATGCAAAAAGACGGAACTATTCCCCGCTTGAAACGGCTGCTGCTCATGGACTCCATCGCCACCTTTGCCGGAGCTGTTTTCGGCACCAGCACCACCACCACATTTGCTGAATCTGCCATCGGTATCAAATCCGGTGCCAGAACAGGACTTGCGGCGTTGACAGGGGCAGTATTGTTTCTGCTTTCCCTCTTCCTCGCCCCCATTTTTCTGGTCATTCCGGGATTTGCCACGGCTCCGGCGCTGATCATTGTGGGATTCCTGATGATCCAGTCAACGATCCAGATCGACTGGAGCGATATTGCCGGCGCCATTCCGGCGTATCTTCTCATTACCGGCATCGTTTTCACCTACAATATCAGCGACGGATTGGGGCTGGGGATCATTTCATACACCATCCTCAACTGCGGGATCAAAGGGCGTGTCCACTGGCTGATGTGGCTGGTTTCCTGTTTGTTCGCAGCCAAATATCTCTGTCTCTGATCTTCCCCCAAAAAATAATAAGGTAACTTTCTCATGAAAACTTTTTTTACATTTCTTCTGACCATTTCCGTTGCGGCTCTTTACAGTGCTGAAAAATTCATTGCAGTTGAAGACACCACACCGGGAAAATGGTTTCTTTCCACCATAGAAAAGAGCCGTCCTGCGGAGGAAAAGAAATTCCGTGCAAAACTTGACAAATTGGATCCCTATCCCGAAAGATTTAAATGTGCCGAAGAATACCACCGCCTTCTGGAAACTCATTTCAACGCCAACCGTCTTGAAGATGCCGCCATTGAAAAAGCGCTCAACTGGAAAAAAGGGGATTTTACCTGGCACAACAACAGATACTATACCAACCCCGGCTGTACCTCGTGGATCATCGCCCCTGATGTTTCTTCCACAGGAGCCTGTATCGTCCACAAAAACCGGGACTACTCCGGGCAGCATCTGCTGACATTCCGCCTTTTCCGCAGCGCTCCCGGAAGGTTCAAAGTGGCTGTTGTGGGGGATCTGTGGAACTCCGGTGCCGGTGCCGTCATGAATGAAAAAGGTCTCATGATCGTCCAGAATGACGGTACAAGCCGCTACGGACACCCCCGGAAGGTCAATATCGGCTGCACCTTTGTACTGCGGCACATCGCCGAACACTGCGCCGATCTGCAGGAAGCTGCCGCCATGCTTGAAAAGTTCCACACCTGCGGTCTGGTCCGTTCCAGCAGTATCTATCTGCTTGCTGATTTGAACAGCGGCATGATCTTTGAAGGTACTGCCGCAGCATTTTCCAGTGCAAATGTGAAATCCGGCTTTGAAGTCCGCGCCAACAACTATCTTCTCCCCGGTATGCGCATGATAAGTTCACGGAACAAAAAGTCCTTCCTCAACGGTGCAAGCCGCCGCTTTGATGCGTCTGAGTTTCTCCGCATGACTTTGACGGAAAAGGGAAAAATTGCTCCTGCGGATCTGATGAAGCTCGCCCGCCTGCGGGATCCTGAGCAGGAAAAAGCAGGGTTCCGGCAGGTCTGCATGAAGTACACTCTTGCCAGCACCATGTTTGTCCCTGACCGTATGTATCCCCAGTATCTGAGTGCGACCTTTGTATCACTGGGGCCCACCCGGCACACCGTGTTTATTCCTGTTCCCATGGGGGTAAGCGTCATTCCTGAATCGCTTTCCAACGGTGACTGGGGCAAAAAGGCTCTTGAACTTGCAAAGAAACTGCCCCTTGACCACAAGAGATTGCCTGAATTTGAAAAACTGGAAAACAAATTCATCACCGAATTTTTTGCGACCCGTGAAAAAGCCCGGCAGCTGCTTCTGGCAAGAAAACGCACCGCCGCCGTCAAGCTGCTGGATGAACTTTTTATCAGACAATATGAAGAAGCCCAAAAGTTTCTGGAAAGTTTTTCCGCATCAGCAGGGAATAAATAATCTGAATCCCCTGTTGTTGAAGTTGCAAACGCCTCATGGCGGAGCCTCTTGCCTTACGCTGAAGTTCCTGCCTTTACCGGCAAATCGATGTGTCTGTTGTGTATATGAAAAGAGCCTGCCGTTTTTAAGGGCAGGCTTCTTTTTTATCTGTACGGCGGGATCGTTTTAATCCTCTTTGTGCAGATTGAGCATCTTACGGTAAGCGGCGATCTCACGGAGCGCTCCATCTGTTACCTGACGGATCTTCCATTCAAGGTGCCACTTGTCGCAGACATACTCCATAGAGGGTTCCCATCCCAGGCGGGAGTCGAACTCCACCAACGGAATGGTGTCTTTGGCGTTTTCGATCTCGGCGTAAGCCAGAGCTTCGATCTTGTCAAGGTAGGCTTCAGCTTCCTCTGCAGTCGCAGAGTTCTGCATCGCCATGTTGAGCTGCCACCACTTCTTGATGTTCATGACGGTAATGGTGCTGTTGCGGATAAAGTGCCCCAGAGCCTCAAGACGTCTTGCTTCATCTTTTTTCTTTTCGTCCGCACACTCAATGGCTTTTTCTGCGGCGGCAAGTCCTTTGTTCCAGTGCTCAAGCATCTTCTGCAGTGAACGCAGTTCCGCAGGGTAGCGCAGGAATCCGGGAGTCTGTTCCGCATTCTCATAAGGCGTGTAGAAGGTCTTGACGATCTTGTATCCGAAATGAGCGTGGGGCGCCGTGGGGAACTTGATCGCCTTGTCGCTCATGGTACGGGAGATATTGGGCTGGAAGATGAAGGGATATGCCGCTCCCACGCGCCAGGGACCATATTGGTCCTCGTTGGAGGCAATGTAGTAATTCATGCCTTCGCTGAAGCATTTCCACGCCTTGAGGATATGGGGCGCCGCCTTTTTACCGTAATCACGGATGGCGATCTTTTTGAGCAGTTCCTCATAGTCGGGCTCAAATCCCTCCCAGCTTGTCCACTTGCCAAGATCAGCGGCAACGCTGTTCCACCACCCGTAGTGGTGGGTGCAGTAGTGGCGGGAAACATCCCACTTCTTCTGGGCGATCCGCAGATTGAGATCCCGTTTGAGGATCTTGTCAGGGGCGGGCACCAGAGGGACACATCCGAAATCCCAGGCGATACCGGCGGTGTTCACATTGCCGGTGATGGTGATGCCGTGCTTATGAGCTTCGGCACATTCGCTGGTGAAGTAGTATCCCGGCTCGTCGGCGGACATGGTATAATCCATGACCGGGGTATGGAGTCCCTCCAGTTTCCGCTGAGAAAAGATCTCATAGCAAATTGAAAGAGAGACATTTTTGGGGTAGTTTTCCAAAAACTTTTTCCGCAGTTCCAAAGGAGCGTAACCCCAGTTGTAGGTGCTGTATGACACATTGATATTGGGATCGCACTTGTGCACAGCTTTCTCGATCCCCTGAATATAAGCGGGATAATCATCGCAGGGGAACCAGCCGGGGCTGGGACGGGTATCCGGGATCCCGTCAACAACGCTCTCATGGTAGGGCTTGCCGGTGGTACGGGGGTCCTTACTGGGGAACTCCAGACATTCACCGCACAAACCGATGCTGGTGATCTTGGGATAACGGCGGCAGATCTCGCCGTAGGTCTTGTCAAAAACCTCCTGGGCTCCGGGATCATCAGGGTGGACATAGGTGCGGATATAGTTGTGGAACACCGTGGAAATACCGAAACGGTAAGCTCTTTCGATGATCTCGTTGAAGTCGCAGTAGCCGATGTTGTTCTGATCTATGCCTTTGAGGAAAAGGTCGATGGTGTCGTAACCGGCATGGAGCAGTCCCAGAAGTTCCTCGTCAGGGTAGTAGTCAAGTCCGGTTCCGGAGTGGACAATTTTGCTTTTGTAAAGGGGTTTACGCACCAGTTTGCCCACTTCCAGCACAGGAGCCTCTTCAAGGTTCATTATATCTTCCAAATGGATCGTCCCCTTGAAGGTCATTTTATCTTCAGCAGCGGTGAGGGTGACACTGTTTTTGTCAACTTCAACAACAAAACCTTTTTTCACCTTTTTGCTGACCTCCACCCAGATGACTTTGTCACCGGGAGCATCGGTCAGGGCAATGGAAACGCCCATACTGGTGAAAAGATACTCCTGAAAGTCCTTTACAGCAATAAGGGCGATAGAATCTTTATCCCCGGAGCATCCGATCTTCCATTCATTTGTGATAAGTATCTCGTTTTTCTTCACCTTGCGGGCGGGATCCCGGCGGTCGGGTTTGTGATATGCCCAGTGCCGTTTGCGGAAATCATAATTTCTCTCGCTCATTTGATATTGCTCCTTATTCTTGCACAATCCCGGCATCCTGATTTGTGAAGCAGTATGGCGGGGTCTTTTTCAAAAATTTCCTTCATGGCGGCGGCAAGTTTGTCAGCTTCGTAAAGGGTGATGACTGAGGGGCCTGCCTTGACAGTATGGACCAATCCCATCTCCTGCAATTTAAGATAGTAGGGGGCGGTGCGTCCTTTTTTGTACCAGTTGCCCCGGCATCCGCCGGGATAATTGCTGATGCGGACCTTTCTGCCATTGACTTCAGCCTCAATGGCATCAAGGTAGGTGTTGTACCATGCTTCGCAGGCGTGGAGGAAGGTGTTTCCGCCGACGGATTCCCCCAGAAAGACGATCTTGCCTCCCCGGGCAAGTTTCCCCCAGGGACCATCGGGAGCAAAGCAGTCGTAAGGATCATTCTGTTTGAGGAACGTTTCCGCCTCTTTCCCCCAGGCGCAAACGGAATGGGTGGGATGATCCGACCGGCAGACGCCTTCGGTTTTACGGAATATTTCAGGAATGATCCCCACCCATTTTTCAACGGGAGTGGTCTCTTTGTCGTAAACGCCGGAAAATCCGCCGTCGCAGCAGTCTGAAAGTGCGGGCATGGCAAGGATCCCTTCAAAGCCCACACTTTCCTGCAAAGCCTGAATGACTCCCTGAGGTCCCTTCTCAAAGCCCCCGAAAGATTTGTAGCTGGAGTGGACCATGATACGGTCGCCTGCTTTGACCCCCAGTTCCCTGAGGGCGGCTTTCAGCTCTTCGATGGAGACGTTCTTCTGTTCCTTGTAAACGGCAAGTCCCCCTTTGACTGCCACATCAGCCAGGGCAGCGTAGTGGTTCAGTTCCTCATCAAATCCCTCAAGGGATTCATGTTCCGTGTAGGGACGGGTCGCCCAGACCGCTTTGGCAACTTCAAAGATGCTTTTCCTGCCGTCAAAGTGGTAGTAGTTGGTTCCTGAATCATCAAAGCACCAGTATTCATTGATGCGGTAGCCCTGAGCTTTTTCAGCCAGATCCCGGAGTTCGTCAGAAAGAGTACCGAATCCGATGGGACCGGGCATGGTACGCTGGACCACCTCTTTGTAACTGTCTGATTTCAAAGGGGGAACTTCCCCGCCGCAGATGAGCTGCAAGGCGGCGTTGACCTGAGAATTTGCAAAGTCAGTCAGTTCTTTTACAAGTGCTTCGTCACCGATGGCAGAAGCGGCGGATCTCAAAGAGAGGTCACGCCAGATGGAAAGGCGCACGCCACGGAGCATCCGCAGAGTATTGTCGGTGTCCTTCAGATTCAGGGCTTCAAGGCACTTGGCACGGAAGATCTCTTTCCAGTCTTCGCAGCTCAAACGCTTCACATCGCTGCTCAGCACAGCTTTTCCCGCAACGCTGCAGTAGGCAAGGACTGCCCCAAAGGCGGCGCCTGCTTTAAGGGCGATGGGTGAAAGTTTTTCAGCGGTGTCGATACTGGTATGGTAGAAGTAGCACCGGGGATAGGTTTCCCGGGGTTCCTCCCAGAGAGAGCCGTAAAGCAGATTCCACGGGGGGCCGAAAAGGGGGTCCTGCATGAGATCTTCGTTGTTTTTGGAAGCCTCACGCACCTCGTGATCGATGCCGGTGTTCTCAGAAACAAGACTCAGCACCTTTGCCGCAAGGGCGTGCTGAGAGGAGGGGTGGATATTCAATGAACGGCGCAAAACGAACTTTTCTTTGAATCCTTCTGCCTCAAAGCGTCCGAAAGAATCCAATGAAACACCGCCGATACCCTTTTTCATCTCCTCCCGGTGCGCCATGCCCCAGGCGTAGACGCTGAAATTTTCAAGTCCGTGGATGAAGCGGATGGAAAATTCAGGGCGGGGCAGTTTGCCGGAATCAATGAGTTTTTTCAAAGCTCCGGCGATCTCAAGGGCACAGGCAATGCCCGAAACGTTGTTGGTGCCGTGGGGTTCGTAACCGTGGGTGGTGATGAAAAAGCAGCGGTCGGAGTTTCCTTTTATGAGAGCTGTCACAGCAGGAACTTTGCCCTCATAAGTGCGGCTCTTGAGAAGAAAACATACCTTTTGTGCCCCGTCGGTGCGGTATTTCTCAAGCATTTCCCCTGCCAGGCGGGGCGTCAGGGAAAATCCGCAGCAGCATTTGTCCCGGTAATCGATCTGTCCGGCACCGAAAAGATCGTTGAACCACCGTCTGGAGTCCCGGAGAGAGGGGTGGATGGGTTCCGTATCAACGGCAGTAAAGAAGACTTTACACCTTCTGGCGATCAGAGATGAAACCTCAGAACCTTTGGGGTAGTGGGTGATGAGAGCCCCGTATTTTTCCAGAGAGCCTTCGGCGGGGAGCTCTTCAAAGGGGACGACGGAGACCTCCTGCACGCCTTCAGAGTCGGCGGAAAAAGGAACCACACAATAGGTGCACTCTTCAAAGTCGGCGATTTTTTTACCGTTCCACTGTGCCCATGCTTCATCCACATCCCACGCCAGGGGAAAGTGGCGGTCGGCATAGACGGTTTTGCCGTCGGCAGGAAATTCAAGGAGTTCTGTTTCAAGTCCCAGCTCACGGTATTTCTGCGCCAGATACGCCATACCCCGGGCGTAAGAGGAAAATCCCAAACGGAGAGGGTATTGCCGGTATTCGATGGCAGTGTTGCGGATATTTCCGCCGTTGATGGCTGGGAAACAGAGAGAAAAGATCTCTTCAATGGTCATTTTTCAATCTCTTTTGAAGATTATTTTTCAAAAATGGACTGTTCCATATCCAATGAACCTGCTTCCAGAGCGGCGTCGCCGTACTCAGCGGAAGCCTCTTTGCCGGCACGGGCGTACCACAGAGAACCATCGATGCGGTCAAGTTCCACCTGATCGGGGCAGATGTGCATGGCTTCTGAGGTTTCCAGTTTTCCGGCGTGGTCCCCGGGATAAAGACGGGCACGCTCGCCGGTGGTATCATGTTCGCGGCAGTTGTGGATCCGGATCCACTTGAAGGGATTGTTGCCGCCGGAGTAGTACTGGCTGTACTCTTCAGTTCCCCACCATCCTTCGCCGCACTCTTTTTCGGTCCACTCAAAAATGACATGGCGGGCAGCCATGCGGAAGGCAAGGTCAGTGGGCATCCCCTGGGCGAACTCTTCGGTCTGGTGGCAGATGAAGCCGTGGATGTTGCGGAATCCCACCCGGAGCAGTCCCCGGAAGATATCTTCTGCCACAGGGATGATCTTCAGAGCATCCACATGGACAGTACCGTTGCGCTCAGGCTTTGCCACAGCAAGAGAGGCGGCACCGTAGTAAAAAGGCGGCAGCACCACGACTTCGGGGTGGCGTTTTTCGATCCTCTGGATCATGTTGATACAGGTGAAGCAGTCCACCCCCATGGGCAGGTGTTCGGCGTGATACTCCACCACACCGAGGGGCAGAATGACGGGCACGTTTTTATCAATGGCTTCACGGATCTGGTAGGGGAGCATGTTCAGGTACTGCATAATATTTCCTTTCAGTTTTTTGTGTATGATACAACATTGTTACTGTACAAAAGTTAAATATACTCATATTGCAGCATAATACAAGAGGAAAAAAGAAAAATATTTCAAATATTGTGAATGATACACTTTTACACCTTTATGATCGGAGAAGTTCAAAAAAGGAGATTCACCCACGGGGAACAAGGATGAAAAAAGAGTCGTTCTTTCTGACAACAGTTTCAAAGGGGAAGGTGATCTCACTGCCTTTTTCCCCTTTTTCAGCAGAGTTGTCCCCGGTGCGCAGAGAAGTTATGACACCTTCAACGGCGCCGGTAGTGGGACCGGTAATGAGAAAACGGTCGTTCACCTTGACCTCCCCCGAGTTGAGCTGTACTTGAACAACTTTGGCTTTGGGAAAATAATTGAGGACTTTTCCGCAAAGAACTTTCACAAGGGAAGCCTTATTTTCAGCGGAGTTTGACCAGACACCGGTCTTTTCCCCCAGATAATACCCCCCCTGCCAGAAGCCCCGGTTGAAGACTTCAGAAAGACGTTCTTTCCACGTTTCAACCATCTCGGGTGAAACGGAGCGTCCCTGTTCCCAGAGTGCCGCACTTTCACAATAAACCCGGGTTACTGCCGCCACATAATCCGCAGAGCGCCCTCTGCCTTCGATCTTGAGCACAGACACACCGGCATCAAGGATACGGTGCAGGACTTCGATGGTGCAGAGGTCAGAAGGAGACATGACATGGTAATTGTCTATTTCCAGCTCCTGACCGTTGACAGTATCTTTCAGATGGTAGGTCCGGCGGCAGGGCTGGTAACAATCCCCCCGGTTGGCGGAGGAGTTGAAAAGAGCAAGACTCATGTAGCATTTGCCCGAAACAGCAACACACAAAGCGCCGTGGACAAAAACTTCTATCTTCACAAGTTCCCCGGAAGGTCCTGTGATCTGCTCTCTGTCTATGCCTTCACAAATTTTTGCGATATGCTCCAGATCCAGCTCTCTTGCCAGCACCATCACATCAGCGAAAGCGGCGTAAAAGCGGACCGCTTCAAGGTTGGTGATATTGGCTTGTACCGAAAGATGTACACTCAATCCATGCTCCCGGGCAATGGCAATGACCGCCATGTCAGCGGCAATGACCGCATCGACGCCCGCTTTTTTTGCGGCGGCGCAGCAGTTCCGGATCTCCTGAAGTTCATCATCATAGACCACGGTATTGAGAGTCATCCATGCTTTGACCCCTTGAGCATGGCACATAGCGGTAATGACAGGGAGATCCTCAAGGGTGAAATTCAAAGCGGCACGGGAGCGCATATTGAGTTTTCCCACGCCGAAATAGACCGCATGGGCTCCGTTTGCAAGAGCGGCAGAGAGTGATTCAAAGCTCCCCGCCGGGGATAAGATCTGTACAGCCATAAGAAATTCCTTTTGTCACCCCCTTAATGTAGCTCAACATCTGCCGATATTCAACTGCACAAGAGCAAAAAAATTTGAATGACAGATTTTTCGTGCTATATTATGAAGGAATGAAACAAATCGAAAGTGCACAAAAAAATGAATGTTACCGATAAAATATTCAGAGAACTGAAAAAACGCCTGGACGAAGGCTTTTATCTTCCCGGCAGCCGTTTTCCTTCAGAAAGCACTCTGGCAGAAGAATTTCATATCAACAAGATGACCATGAACAAGATCGTCTCTCTTCTCGTTGAACAGAAATATCTTACCCGGGGCGTCCGTGGAGCAGGGACCCGTGTGGCGGACAACAGCAGTCGCCCCCGGGGGCTCATCGCCTGTCTTTCCCCCCTCTCCCCCTACTCCGTGTGCATACTGCGGGGCGTGTATGCAGAAGCACTGCGCCACAACTTTGCCGTTATCACTGAGTCCCCTGCGGTGGAAGATCTCCAGTTCCGTCTGCAAATGCTGCACCGCATGGGGGTCACGGGAGTCATCAGTGCCGCCTACGGAACGCCTGTGCTTCCCGAAGGCATGGTTCTTTGCTGTGTGGATAGAGATCCGTGTGTTTTTTCAGAGGGGCAGAAGATCATTTTCATCAACAGCAACAACTTTCAGGGCGGGGTACAGATGATGGAGGAAATTTTCCGCAGAGGCCACCGTGAAATATTGATTTTCAGCGTTGAAAGGTTCCGCACCAATCCCATGGCGCCCAAGACGCCCCGGGTCACAGGATTCCATCAGGTCATGGAAAAACACGGACTCAGTGACTTTGAGGAGCGCACCTTTTACAGTGCCCCTTCTTCTCAGGAAGATGCCAAATATTTTCTGGAGACCTATTTGAAAAAGTTCCCCCGCACCACCTTGATCGCCGTGGATTCGGACAACGGCGCCGCCTTGCTCCACACCGCTGCGCTGCAGCTTGATCTGGAGTGTCCGGGAGAGATCGCCCTGACAGGTTTCGGCAATATTTCCCCTCTCCCCATTGCCAATGTGGATCAGGCGCCTGAGCGTCAGGGGGAACTTGCTGCAAGGTATCTTATTGAACATGCCCTTACAGGATCTCTTCCTGAAACTTCATGTATTCAGGTGGAAACACACCTTGTAAGGATCGAAGAGATCCCCATTATCCTCAACTGAAGTTCAGTACCAGTATTTTTCAGCGTCAGCCAACTCCTCCTGTGAGAGAGGCCAGGGGTTCCAGAAAGCCATATAAGAAGCTTTTCCCCCAATGTTCCAGTACCCCGGAGTGGCTGATCTGGGACGCTGCTCCACATGAGTATCTCCAAAAAGCAGTGAGGCTTTGGCATTGCCTGTTGCACCGTGACGGAAGGTTATGGCACGCTCCACCGGAGGACCGCCTGGAATGTAGACCGCCTTGTACCATGTGGATTTGGTGGGGGTGGAGTTTTCTGCTTCTGCGATCATGCACCATTGAGAAGGACGGCGGAGCATGGAGTTCTTTACCTTGCCATTATATAAAAAGTTGTCGCCGTTGCCGCCATCCTGAGTCATAAGGATACCGATGCGCCAGATCTGATAATCCTCTCCGATGATGGGTTTTGATATCAATTTGGGGCAGGCGAACTTGCAGCGGAGTTCTTTGTCCCCTGACAGCTTGTAAGAAAAAATGGTTCCCCCGTGGACATTCACCCCGAGATAAACAGCAAGCCCCCCTGATTCAGCGGAACTCCCCGGCACACGCTGACTGGCAGTATAAAAGTTGGTTCTGTAAGCGGTCTCTTTAGAGCCCTTGCTGCACCAGTAGCCGGGGATCCAGTCATTGTAATCCCCGGAATACTGGGCAATGGCACTGCCAAGTGACTTCATATTGTTGGCGCACGTTGAAGCCATTCCCCGTTCCCTTGCCTGCTGCAGAGCGGGAAGAAGCATGGCGGCAAGAATGGCAATGATCGCAATTACGACAAGAAGCTCTATTAAGGTGAAGCTGTACAGCTTCACCTGCCCATGGGCAGGTGAAAAACCTTCTTCCTTGCCATAAACACGATCACAGCAGAGATGTGATCTTTTCACCAACAGCTCAATCAGGGTAAACGGAGAATTTTTTTTCATTTTTCAGCGCCTTTCATCAGCTGTGACATCGGTGACGATGTGGACCGCCTTCAAATCAAGACTTTCTCTTGGGCTCAACGTGACCGTATGGGTACCGGCAGGGAGTTTGTAACTTTTGGCGGCGGTGCGGGTGTAAGTTTTGGTATTGAGTCCCCGCAGACCGCAGTAAGAAGGTTTTTCGCCATTGATACCGATGCGTATGGAGTCGTGGCGCCCCAGAGGTTCAAGGGCACGGACATCAAGAGAGATAAAGACGCCCCCCGGTTCGGAAAGTGTGAATTTGTATTCGAGCTTATGCTCCTTGCCGTCAAAACGCACGCCGCCGCCGGAGACTTTTTTGAAGGGAGCTCCCGGTTTGAAAGTCAACATGCCGTTGCCGTTCTCAGGATATTTGTAATCGGTCACAGCCCGCACTGAAACAGGACGGCTCCAGCCGTCGGCGGTACGCAAAAAGAAGGCGCTGCGGTAGTGGATCCGGGAGTTCATCTTTTCAGGTTTCACTTTAACGGTGATGGTCAGTGTTTCTCCTTTTTTGAGTGATGCCGCTGCAGGAGTTACTTCGTACCAGTCGGAGTCAAGGCTTTTTCTTACGGCAAACTTTACCGGAGCGACAGCTTTGAGTGTGAATTTCACAGGAGCACTGGCTTTGCCTTTTTTTACAGTAAAACATGCCTTTCTGCCGTCAGCAAGAGAAAGTCCGAAAGGACGCAAAGGCAACTCCAGATCCCGGGGCACGCCCAAATCGGGATTTTTGTAATTGAGTCCGGGAACAGCGGCTCCTTTGCCTGCCCCGGGGGAGGATTTTTTCAAAGTGTAGATGCCCCGGGCAGCGTTGGTGTATTGGGGAACGCCATTCATATCTTTGGGGGAGCTTTTTACCTTCACCAGATTGTTTTCCCATCTGGTGCCAAGGAACGGGAACTGGGTGGCGCCCCCATCAACGATCTCATCGAGGATATTGTTTTTTGCCACGATACGGAAGTTGCGGCAGAGCCGCAGTCTGGCATTGGCGTTGTCGGTGGTGTTGTTGTAGAAGTAAGAAGCGGCATAGTATCCTCCCCATACATCAGCGGTCTTGAAGGCGCTGGAACGTCTGTGGAGCTCATCTCCCAGATCCACGACACGGTTTTCAAAGACGAATGAAGGTCCCGTCATGCACCCCTGGATACTGATACCCATAAAGCAGTTTTCAAAGTGGTTCCTGTAACAGCGCACCAGCTGCTGTCCGCCGTCAAGTTCGATGGCATCATCGTTGGCAAAAGCAATAAAGTTGCCGTAAACATCGCAATCCTTGTTGAGACCGCCGTCGAGGTCAAAGTTGCCGGTTCCGGCAATGCCGTCGTTCCACCATTTAAGGTCACTGCCGCAAATATCGTTGTAGCGGATCACAGTGGATTCGGGTTTCCAGGGGGAAATGCCCTGAGGACCGTCGGGGTGTCCGTAGCGCCATGAGTTGGAGCTCAGTAAAGGATCGTGGATATAACAGCGTTCAATGACCTGTCCGAAACCGCCGTTGAGGTAGATGCCGTTTTTGTTGGACAAAGTGCGTCCGGCACTGTTGACCATCCGCCCGGTGCCTTTGCTGAATTTCCAGTTTCCCGGATCGCACCAGGCGCTGATATCCAGATTGCGCAGACGGACATATTTGCATTTATTGAGGAACACGGCGTTATTGTTCCCCCCTTTGACGGTCATATTTTCAACGATGACATATTCGGCTTGATCCAGAAGCAGAGCCTGCCGTTTGCCGTCACCTTTGACCACCACGCCGGGGGCGGCGGTATAGAGGATCCAGCCGTCAGGTTTTCCCTTGGCTTTGATGACATAACCATTATTCACCTGCTTTTGGGTCAGGACGATTTTTTTGGCGATGGGCACTTTCTCAGCCCAGGTCCGGAAAGTACCTTCGGCGTTCTCTCTTATCTTTCCCCAGCGGATCTCCGCTTTGACTTCGTAGACGGTATCAGGTTTCAGATCCACGGCACAGGTACGGTGTCTGCCGCCGTAGCTTCTGTCCCAGACGGGTTCAAAAGGCGTCAGCCACTTCTGAGTGCCTTTTTCCCGATACAGAATGGTACAGCCTTTGGAATTTTCCGTTTTCAGATAGATGCTGCAGCTGTTGAAAAGAGGAGCGAAAGAGAGCTCAGCTGCCACGGAAACTGCTGCTGCCGCCGTCAGAAGCAGCATTGCAGCAAATATTTTTACACTTGCCATTTTCACCGTCCTTGTTTATAACTTTATTTTTCGGAGTTGATGTAATGAGGTAATTTCAAAAGTCATTCAAAAAATGGCAAAGATGTCATTCGCAAAGAGCTGTAAAGGGTAGTTTGAGGGTGCTACCTGCAAGGTAACAGCCGAAAACGCTCCCTTTATCAGATCGAAGCGAGGGCGCTTTGAC